>JAHQWS010000296.1 GCA_029856295.1 Promethearchaeia archaeon | reverse complement strand
TTTTGTGGCCCTATTGCGTCATTCCAAGGCAATTTACATAAGCCGTTTAATCCGAACCAAGTTCGCCAATAGGGGAACCATCGAAGTGCTTTGGCTTTATCCTCAAAAGTTGGAATTGTATTTCTTACCATATCTTCAAAAATTAACCAAGCTTCATCATGTTGTGGTCCTTTGAGTGCTAATCCATATCCTCCTTGTTGTGCGAGAGACTCCTTTGTTATATACTCTGAGAATTCTAATCCTTTATGTTCCATACCAATATCTTGAAGAAACTGAGAATTTCCACCATAATTCTCAGCAAAATATTTTTTCATCTCTCTTATTCCTTTACCTACTATAACACCAAAGCCTTCTCCTCGCGCCATTTGATGAAGTAGTTCTAAGGCAGCTTCAGCATTTCCGAAATTGAGTTCAAGTCCTCCAGTGATCTCTTTATTTAATATTCCTTCCTCATAACATTCCATTACAAAACCAATTCCAGTACCTACTGAAATTGTGTCTAATCCATATGTGTCACAGTAAAAGTTTACTTCTAGTACCCATTTTATATCCCAAACACCCCAATTTGACCCACATCCCGCTATTGTCTCATATTCTGGTCCATCAACTATTACTTCTTGCCCTTTAAATGGACCAGTCATAACTTTATATCCAAGAGTATAATGTGAACAAGACATTGTGCATCCAATCCAGCAACCATCTGTTCCTTCTTTAACATGATAAACTTTACGCATCTCTTCGCGATTATATGGTATATTTTTATCTTTTATTTCTTTATGAGATCCAAAACGAAAATTCTCAACAGGTAAAAGGTCAACAACATTCATAATATCCGGTAAATAACCAGTCCCAACTCGCCTCATTTCATTCTGTGAAGAATCCATTTCTACAATTTCTTTACTATGAATTCTGCCTAATTCTCGAGCTGCCTCTAAATCTGCTGGATTATTTGATTTTATTGTCACTCTAGGAGAACGACAAACAATTGCTTTTATATGTTTATCACTGAATACAGATCCTATCCCTCCTCTGCCAGCTTGCTTAACAGAAGCATGTTTACGCGTTGTTGTATACCAAGAAAAATTAAGCATTCCCCATTTTGAGTGTTTAGCAGCGGGACCAGAGCTAACAACGGAAATTTGTCTTTTTTCAGCATCATCTTTCGCATATTTTTCTGTCAATTGTTGAGTGAGTTCATGGGAATATTCTGAAAATCCATCCGAATATTCTACTTTTTTTATATGGATTGACCCTTCTATCCCATCAATAAATATTATCACATGGTGTTCAGCTTTTCCTTGAATCTCAATAGCATCAAATCCAGAAAATTTAAGATATGGTCCAAAATATCCACCCACATTGCTGTCTATAATTATACTTGTCAATGGAGAAACAGAAGTTACAATTGATTTACCCGAACCTGGATAAAATATACTCCCTCCTAAGGGACCAGATGATATACAAATTTCATTTTCAGGATCATCCCATTTAACTTTTTTATCTTTTGGAAGAGAGTTCCACATAAGCCATAAATCAAATCCTTTCCCCCCAATAAACTTTTCTTTCATTTCATCCGAAACAAGTTTTATTGCAATCTCATTTTTAGTAAGATTAATATATAAGGTTCTATTAGCATAACCCTTTTGAACTTCGTGAATATCATATTTCATTTCTGCTAAAATCATTGAGTTTCATTCAATTAAGTTCTAATTATTAAATTTAAAAGATAATTTTAAATTTAAATAAATTATAAACCATTATTTTTTTTCAATCTAAAATTGAATATAAATCTATATTGAGTAAATTCAAAAATATTATGGTTTTTGTATAAAATTAACAGATTTAAAAAGATGAGTAATCTATGGTTGTCTTAATTTCTTCAATACCAAATAAATTAAGAATAAAAATAACTAAAATTATTTTACTATTTTGGGGCGTTTATATGCTTGTTATTGTACCAATTAACCACTTCCTATTTCCAGCCTGGTTTCATGGTGATATGGGAATTCCCTTTGGAGATTCTTTTGATCTCTGGGCGGTGTGGTTAATAGGGGCATATTCCATTGGTCTCGGATTTGCATGTTTTATTGCCATAAGGGACCCTATGCGTTATTATGCTACTGTTGTTGAGATCTTTTTCGGAACTTTAGCTATGGCGGCTGTAACTATAGGAGGGATCTATTTATTAGGCACTAATCCATATTTATGGACCACATGGTTTACGGGTATTTTATTAATTCTATTCTGTGTATTGATAATATTAGTCTACCCTTTAACTCCAGAAAAGTATGTTAAAGTGGATAAAGAAACAAATTAATGTTATTTTATTCTTCTAATTTTTTATTTTTTTACAGAAATCCCTAAAGTTATGAAGGGGTTTTTAATTGGCCATCCAAAATAACAGAGTAAAGATAGATTATCTAATTCATTCATCCAATTTCTATATGTCATCCCGATATCTGGATGTGAAAGAAGTAATCTACTTATAAATAAATTACTAAAATATTCAAAAGGTTCTTCCCAACAATATACACCTCGTGGCTTTAAAACTCGAGAAATTTCTCTCAAGCCTTTTTTCCAATCTTTAACATGATGTAGAACCCCATAACCAAAAACAGCGTCGAAGTATTCATCATGCTCGTCTATTTTTCGGACGTCCCCTACAGTAATTTTTACATGATTTAGTTTTAAGATCTTTTTTTTAATTAGAGCTAATTTTATTAAATTACTATCGATATCAAATGCACTATGAATTATAGGTTCATATAAAGCTTCATGGATGGAGATTGCATCTCCACGACCACACCCAATTTCGAGAATTGATTTTGGTTTCCTATTTATTAGTTGTTTATAAAATATTGGCACTTCAATATGGTGTAGAAACCATTTTCTAACACTATTATTCATAAATGCTTGTTCTATAGATCCTAGTTTCATTGAAGTGAATTCTCTTTTAGTTTATGATATGTGTTTGTTTAGTTTTTATTTAATCTCTTATAAATTATAATTCACTCATGGAATAAAAGTAGCCTCTCAGTTTGAGAAAGCTTATAATTTATTTATGATTTGATGGAAATCGATGGATCTCAAAACAAATAAAATATCATCATTTATAGAATTTAGATATTAAGAATAAATACTAATATAATCAATATTAAAATATGTTTAATTATTACAAAATTGAGGTGTTTAAATGTATCAAGGAACAGAAGTAGAATATATAGCTTGGTTATATGAAATCGGGACCATATTAGGAATAGCATTATTTTTTTATAGCTTTTATCTTATTGCGAAAATTAAACAATTATTCCCTGGGGCTAATATCATTACGAAATGGAGAATAATGCAATTAATAATCATAATTTTATCTGTTATTTATATCATTGACTGGGTTGTATGGGTTTATGATATTCATTATCTTTTGTTTATTTTAGGAGGAATTGTGAGACTTAGTACGTCAATATTTATCGCATTAATAATTGCCTTATTCTATAAAACATATAAATTAATTTTACGAAAAAGTAAATCAAGTTAAAATGCCTATGATAAAAGAACCTTAATAAACAAAAATTTATTATGTGAATTATAGATGCCATCCATAATTCAGGATTTGTGGATATTCTCAAGAGACGGTATTCCAATAGTAGAAATCTTTCATAATACGGAAGTAGACTCTGCACTTTTAGGAGCTTTTCTGTCGGCCATTGAATCGTTCAGTAGAGAGGTCACTGGCACGGATATAAGAAGTTTAAGTTTTGGGGATAATAAATTTGTCCTTACGTCATGCCTTAAGGGAAATGTTTATTTAGTGAGTAGATGCGATATAAAAGTTAAAACTAAAAAAGTCATGAAAGTATTTAAAATTATCACCGAATTTTTTGAAGAATTATATACTATCAATCATATTGAAAATTGGGATGGCGATTTATCACTTTTCGATAGGTTTAAGGATAGAATAGAATTATATTTTCAGATGTCTGAATTATAAGAATTTTTACTTTTATTTTTTCTTTGTATAATTGAAAACGGGAATTTTTTTAGAGAATCCCATTTTTAATACCATAGAATAAAATCGTTATAATCTGAATATGAATAGGATAGAAAAATATTGAAATTATCTGAACTTTTTGAAAATTCTCCAGGTAAAAAGAGTTTAATATCTGGTAATGAAGCTTTTGCTAGAGGAATTATTGAATCGGGAGTCAAATTCGCAGCAAACTATCCGGGCACACCTTTAAGTGAAGTTGGTGATTATTTAAAATACTTTTCAGAAATCTCTGAAGATTTTACGTTTGATTATTCACTTAATGAAAAAGTAGCTTTAGAATCTTGTATTGGAGCAAGTTGGGCAGGTGTAAAAAGTGTAGTTATGTTTAAGCATTTGGGATTGAATGTTGCTGCTGATCCCCTACATACATTTCCTTATTCTGGTGTAAATGGGGGGATGTTAATTCTGTGCGGGGGGGATCCGGGAATCTTATCCTCTACAAACGCACAGGACAATCGATTATATTCCCTCCATACTAAAATTCCAATTATCGAACCTGGAACGGTTCAAGAGTGTAAAGATTTTATAAAAGAAGGATTAAGGTTATCAGAAGTATACAATGTACCTATATATGTTCATGTGACAACTCGTCTGTGCCACAGTTATGGAATTGTTACATATGGAGAGATTGAAAACCCAATGAAAACTGGATTTTTCAAAAAAGAACCTGCTCGTTATATAAACACATTACATAAAGCTTTAGCAAATCAGAAAAAATATTTTGAAAAAATAAGTCAAATAACAAGAAATAAAAAGCAATTTCATTTATTTAATAAGGTTAAATTTGACCAATCTACAGGAAATCATGACGAAATAGAAAATCAAGGAATTGGGATTTTAACAAGCGGCATATGTTATAGCTATGTAACTCAAGCTTGTCATAAACTTAAAATTAATCCTCCTATTATGAAATTAGGATTGATTTTTCCTATAAATAGAGAGGAAATTTGTCATTTTGCAAGTCAATTTGATATAAAAACTTTATTAGTTGTAGAAGAATTAGAACCTTTCATAGAATCTTTTTCAAAAAGAGTATTTTGTAATTACTGTGATGCCAAAAGAGATCTGGAGATTCATGGAAAAGATTTTATTCCCAATACAGGTGAACTTAATACTGATATTGTAATGAAATTTCTCTCTAAATATTTTCACATTAAGAATAAATATTTATTTGAAGATATTGAGAGAAAGGAGGAAGCTCTAGAAGAATATATTCCATCACTTCCAATAAGAGAACCATCTTTTTGTCCCGGATGCCAATATCGCCCTGTTTTTTATACTCTAAAAAGAGTGGTTCAAGAATTAATGAAAAAAACGGGCGTTGAGTTTATATACGCAGGGGATATTGGATGTTATACTCTTTCGGAAGCATATCCCTATCAAATGCTTGATTGGGTAATAAGCATGGGATCAGGAATAGGGATTGCTAACGGAATGGCCCATATTATAGATCCAGACAAACAAAAACTTATTGCCTTTATTGGAGATAGTACATTTTTTCATACTGGGCTTCAACCATTATTAAATGCCATAAAAAATAACATAGATATCACAGTCATAATATTCAATAATTATTGGACTGCTATGACAGGTCAACAGGAAACTATTGATACTCCAAAAGAATTAATTACCCATTTTGGAACTAAATCGAAAACCGATAAAATTCGAATAGATTTAATCAAATTTTTAGAAGGTTTAGGATTACAAAATCTTACAATAACTGGTTCTTATGATATCAACAAATTAGAAAGAATTTTTTCAAGTAACTTAATGAAAAAGGGAACAAAAGTAATAGTAATCAATGAAGAATGTGCGTTGGAAAAAAAAAGAAGATTCAGGAGAGAATCTGAACAATCTCAAGAAAGAAAAAAGTCTCAAATATTTTACCAGATAACTGATTCATGCGTTAAATGCAATGAATGTATAGAATATTTGGGTTGTCCGGCTATTAATGCAGTCTTTGATGATGAACTAATTGAACATGGTACTAATCATCAGGAGGATGGTCAAAAGGAAAGAGAGTTAAAATATTATATAGATGAGGCGAGATGCGTACCTGAAATCTGTCCTGGAGTCTGTAAAAATGTCTGTAAAAATTATTCAATCAAAAAAACAATAATTAATCCGGAATAAATTAAATAAAAAATTTTAATTTTATTAAGTAGGTGTAATTTCTTTTAAACTAGTTAAATTTATTTTAACCATCATAATATCACTCTGAGAAATCATACCTAATACCCAAGGGAAATCCTTTTTGACATCATTAGTATAATAACAGACGTAGAGAGAATTATCTTTTATGACTATTCCGCCATAAGATGTGTCTCCTGCGCTTGGTAAGTCACTAAGCCATATAAGTTTATCTTCCTCAACTAAAAAAATTGATGTACGTTTTCTACTTAAGATTGAGCCTTGTTTAGTTAAGAACCCTATCTTAGGTTGATACCTTCCAACCGCATATACCTTATTATTATAAGAAAAAAGGACCGGTCCATCAAGTCGGGTAACATAGCTTTTTGTTTGTCTCCAGCTTGTATATGGCTTGTTCGCGATTGAAATAAGTGTACTTCCTCTATCATCTCCAAAATAATTTCCACTTCCCTCTAATCGAGCCGTGCATATCATCCGTCCATCAGGAAGAAATTCAATTGCAGTTTCATCATTTTTTAATCCTTCATAAATCAAACTGACATGTTCCCAGTGTATTCCGTCTGTTGATTTCAATAAAATAGATTTTCCATGATCCCACCAATAAGCCGGCATGTACCATATTTTTCCATCATAAGTTTTAGGACGCCAAAAAAGCCATCCCTCATGTTCCTTTAATTCTTCCCCATCTTTCCAATCTTCTCCATTTTCACTATAATTTAATACCGTAGCATAGGGCTCGGGGTCAAAACCTATATTTTTTAACACATATAAGATCATTTTGTTATTAATTATCGCAAACTTTGGATCACGGATATCCTCATTTTTTATTCTGAATTCTTTTATAGTCTCCCATTTTTTGGCATCCAAAGAGCGTCTAAGAACTAATCTGCATACTTCTGTACCAAAATGAAACGGAGACGCTGCATGTATTAAATAAAATTTCCCATTCCAAAATGTCATATCAGTATTTGAGTTATGCTTGCCATCTGCTACTGCGGCCCATACTTTTATCTTAAGTTTCGGATTGACTTTTGACTTATTTCTACGTAAAGACCAATAGAATAATAAACTCCCAAAAGAAAAGAATAAAATTAGAAGATAAATGAAAAGAACCCTTAATGATTTCGATAAAGCCATTCTCAAATTTTTGACACACTTATTATTCTTGTATTGTTATTATTCACTCTGATTTATCCTATATTATAATCTAAATCTTCATTCATTATATACTTAAAATATGATATCTTGTTTTAATTAATAATGTCTAAAACTTAATTAATTATCCTAAATCTAAATTATAACGGGGAGTAAAATGTTTTTTAACCCAGAAGAGTTTGAAATAATTGATATTTCTTATACTGTGGTTCCCGGTGAAGATCCGGACCGTCCTTTCGCCATACAGAAAGCTTTATTGCAGGATAGGACTTATAGATATGATATTCTTAAAACTCATTCTCATGTAGGAACTCATGTTGAAGTTGGTGCTCATTTTTACGAGGATGGAAAAACAATTACAGATTATCCTTTAGATCATTTTCATGGTCCTGGAATTCTTTTTTCAGTAAAGGATATGGTGGTAACAGAGCAAAGTTGTAAAACGGCTCTGGAAAGTGAAATTCAAATGGGTGATATTATAGTCATTCGGAATGATACGGGGATAAAATTAACAAAGCAACAAATGTACACGGGGGATGATTCCCCTCTGCCAAAAATTTCTCTTGAGGCTGCTAAATGGTTGGCAAAATATAATCCAAAGCTACTTGTTTTGGATTTTATACGTTTTGGCGATACTATTGATGAAATACGCGAATTCCATGATATTTTGATGAGTCAAGATACATGCTTGGTTGAATTTGTTGAAAATCTGGATAAAATCAGTCAAAAGAGGTTTTATGTTATGGCTCTTCCAATTAAATTCCAAAATTTAGATAGCAGCTTTAGTAGAGCAATTATAATTCAAAAAAGAGACGGAACTCTATGAGTAAACCTTTTTTTGACAAAATTGATGTATTTACAGCCAGAACTCATGGCTTTTACACATACCGAATTCCAACCCTAGTATATACTCAAAAAGGAACTCTTCTTGCATTTGCAGAGGCTAGGGTTGGCGGCACGAGTGATTGGGCAGGAATGTCATTAATAATGAGCCGAAGTTTAGATAAAGGAAAAACATGGGAACCAATGAAAAAACTCGCTTCAAGTGAAAAAACCCCCGTACATAATGCTGTAGCAATTATCCCGAATGATTCGAGCAAAATCCATTTTCTATATTGCCATAATTATAATCAAGCTTTTTATATGGAAAGTGAGGATGATGGTCAAACATTTTCAGAGCCGGTAGATATCACGTATATCTTCGAAGAATACAAACCTGATTTTAAGTTTAGAGTATTTGCGACCGGCCCCGGTCATGGAATCCAACTTGACAATGGAAGGTTAATAGTACCTGTATGGCTGGGTAGGAGACATAATCATCGTCCACAAGTTGCGTCAGTAATATATTCAGATGATAATGGTAAAAATTGGCATCGCAGTGAGGTGATTCTGGAACCTCTTATAAATCCTGGAGAAAATGGAGCAGTACAATTAGCGGATGGCGCTGTTTTATTGAATCTCAGAAATGAAACAGAGATAAGTAGAAGAGCCATATCTATAAGCAAGGATGGTGCTACTAATTGGTCAAAACCTGTGTTTGATGAGGCTTTGCTTGAACCCGTTTGTTTTGGGGGTATCATAAGACTTACTAATGAAAAAAAGGAAGATAAAAATCGAATTCTCTTTGTTAACCCTGATTCGATTGAAGGAGAGCCTACTGTAGTTTTTAATTTGAGACCGAGACAGAATCTATCCGTAAAAATAAGCTATGATGAGTGTAAAACGTGGCCTGTAAGTAAAACTATAGAACCGGGCTCATCAGGATATGCGGATCTTGCTGTGGGAGAAAATTACACGATATATTGCCTATATGAACGAAACTGCCCTATCGATAAAGATTTTGATACAGAAGCTATGACTCTCGCTCGATTTAACTTAGCGTGGATAACAGATGGTCAAGATGAGATAAAAAAATAAGAGAGTAAACTGATTCAAAAAAAAATTCTTTTAAAAGCCAAGTTTAAAATTTTTTTTATACAATTTTATGGATACATAATCTTACTAATTCAATTTAAATCTTTTGAAGAATTAAACTTTATATAGCTTATTTTTACGAATGTAATATTAAACTTGCTAATTTTCATCATAAGATTTCACATGTAGGTGATTCCTACTGGGCGACATATATAATATTTTAGTCACAGGAGTCGGTGGTCAGGGAGTTGTTCTATTAGGAAACATTTTAAGATCTTACGGAATGAAAACTCCCTTCGTTAAGAATGTCGTAGGCACTGAAACGAGGGGGGTATCTCAGAGAGAAGGTTCAGTATCAGCTACAGCTCGATATTTGATTGATTCTCGGATTTATACTCTTGAACATAATTATCAGGTCGATGATTTAATTTCTCCTATGATTCCTATTAACGATGCTCATTTGGTTCTAGGATTAGAACCACTTGAAACTATAAGAAATTTAAGATATATTTCTGAGGCGACTGTCGTAATATTAAATACTCATAGATTATATCCTAGAAATGTTATTATCGGCTCAGAAAAAGAAAAGAAGTATCCATCAAACGCAGAAATCATTGATGTTCTTGATCAATTCGCAAGGAGAACGATATCTATGGATTTCAATGAACTTTCAAAAATTAAATTAAATAATTCGATTTATGCTAATATTATTATATTGGGTGTAGGGGCAAAAGAATTTAAGGAAATTTTAAATAAAGATGCAATAATTAAGGTATTGGAAGAATTCTTTAAAGGAGATAAAAAGAATATAGAAGCTTTTGAGATTGGTTATAATTTAATTACTAATTGATAAAGATCACTTATGTATAAACTTTATTTTAAAAGAAGCTAATTTTCCCTCATGGACTTTTACTTCTCTATAAGCCCCTACTAACTTGGGATTTCTATATCCTCCTAACCCTAAGGCAGGAGTTTGGACAACATAGGGCCCGTATTTTTCAATATCCTCTGGTTTTGTATGAATATCAGAATATAAATCGTAATAGATTGCAGCAGGATTTTCTAGTTTTTTCAAGCTAAAGGGGGGAGCAGAAAATACTTTCGATACATTTCCTTTTGGATCTCCTAACCGAAATTCTTTTAAGGTGTGTGTATGACCTGAAAGAGTCAACACACAAAAATCTTTGCAAAAACAAATTAATTTTTCCCAATTAGTAGAAATTGTACCATATTTAACGTTAAATTTTCCATCGATACGAGCTTTTGAGGGCGCCACTCCAAGCTTATTGAGAAGTGTTTCTTTAAATTCATCAATTTTATATATAATTTTCCTTGTTAAAGAGCTTCTAAGTCTTTTAAAAAAACCAATTTTCTTCCTTGGATTTATTGGAGGACCATGGACAAATAGAAACGTGTTTTCACCATCTTGAATCTTATTATTAATTAAATTCTCAAGATAGAGAATCTGTCTATCCTTTAGTCCTGTAACAGAGGGATGCCCAGTGAGCATATCTCTTAGGTTTTTCCAAGAATCTGAACCAGAATTTAAAAAAACAAAATTATTTTTTCCAAGTTTTAATGAATAATCTAGGGAGGGGTTAATTTCTGAAAAATATGCTCTTAAAGCTTTTTTAGTTTTTGTAATTGCGCTAATTGGAATCGCTAATAGTTTATCATTTAATGCTAAAGCTTCTTCCAGTCTTAATCCAATTTTTCTATACATACCTGCCCAACGAAGATCGTAATGAAATGGACGATAATCATGGTTTCCGGGAATTGTAAATACAGGACATAATAACTCTTCCCCTTTGATCATACCAGCCCTTTTTTTTTGAGGCAAATTTAAAATAATTTCTTTAAAAATTTTCCAATTACTATGATCATAAGAAAATTCAAGATATTTTCCTACATCTTTAGGCAATTTACTCAAAAGGGTAAAATCAACGAGATCTCCAGTTATAGCTATGAAATCTAATTCATCTTGGAGAACTTTCTTATTCATAAGTTTAATAAACTTTCTAAATTGATTATTAGGATTAACTAGGCGTTTTTTTAAGGGATCTTGAGGTGTTAAGGGATCATAGCCATCCTCATCAATTTCTAATTCTCCAATTTCATCATATTCATCGAAATTTACACGTATTTCTTTTTTAGCCGATTCAGCGATTTCATTTTCAGATTTCATTTGAAACAATTCAGTCCACTTTTTTATAGCTCCATAAATTCTATCATTTCTCTCGGCAATATGTATATCAGTAGCGTGTACAAAGGTGAAATCGCTCCAATCTTTCTTAGAGATCACTATTGAATGATAGTTAATTCGCTTATTTGATCCTTCTTTTTCGTGTAAAATATCAAACATTAGAAAATCTCTTTTTTTCAAGAATTCTAAAATTTCTTCAGTTAATGTGAATTCAATTACAACATCATAAAATTGATTGTAAAGTTGATTTGGAGTGCCAAAAGCATGATATTTTATTAAATAATCTTGAGGGCAACAATACTCATTTTTGATATAATTGCTATTACTTATTTCTGTTATCAATACAGGTTTTACGCTTAAGATCAATGGTGAGAGCTCATCTCCTCGAAACGCACGAGGAGTTAACTTTACAAATCTCTTTTCAAAATCAATTAATTTTTGAAGCAGAGTTAATTCTTCTTTTTCTTTTGTCTTTTTTCTATTAAACCTTGACCAAAATCCTTTTTCTTCCTTTTTTTTGAATTCAAACTCCTTTTTCCCTTGTTCAAATAATCGTCTCAACTTCCATTTATACTCGAGAATTGGAACTAGTTTTATTTTATTTCTTAGATTTTTCTCAAATCTCTTCAAATCATCAATTTGACTTACAAACAATAAATGAGTTTGGAATTGCTCTAATTCTAAATCTTGATCAATGCTTAGAAAGATAGGATGCCCAAGATTAGGATTTACAAGAAACGAGTCCGTTTCAGTTCTCTGGACTTCAGACAATTTGCTCAAATTTTATTAAAATCCTATTAAATTAATTATTATCATTAAGTTAACAACCTTTCATTATAATTCAAAAAAGATTTGAAACTTTAAAAAAATATTTATATGAAAATTCAATTAGAACGTAGTAAATACCAATACTTCGAATTTTCTTTATTTCTTAACCTAAAATTAAAAATAAAAAAAATTGGAAAAAAGATAAATTAAATTATTATTTATTTTTATCTCGAATATTATTTCTTTACAAACATTTCAATTCTACGTCTAACCTCTTCAGATTGACCAGTTGTTATCATTCCCATTAATTCTTTTTCTAATACAGATTCATTATCTCGGTCTCGATTTTCATTTAATAGTGTTTTTGTCCATCGAAGACCAATATGGTCTTTTTGAATTATCGAATTCGCATATCGATTTAGAACCCTTTTAAGTCCTTGAGGTTTACATACTTCATTAATTAATCCCATTTTATATGCATCTTCTGCTGTAATCTCTTTTCCTAAATAGAGGATTTCTCTAGCCCGACATTCGCCAACCATTCGAGGTAATAGTTTTGTTACGAGATTACCGAAAAAAAGGCCCATATTCAACTCTGGAAGCATAAATTTTGTATCGTTAGCAGCTATTTTCAGATCACAGCAAATAGTATGTTCAAATCCTCCTCCAATGACCCAACCATGGTATCCTACGATAATTACTCCTGGATGATTAATTATTGCTCTTGTAATATCTTGGAAAGCATTTAAAAATTCAATAGCCTCACTTAGTCTAGTTACATCGTTGAGGAGTTGATATCCATATTTTAAATTAGCTCCGACGGTGAAATCTTTTCCATTCGCAGTATAAATAACACATACATCATTATTTTCTGCACTTTCATTAAAAACATCTATAATTGTCTTTAGCGTTTCCAAGTCTAGAGAATTTCGTTGTTCTGGTTTATTTAGAGTAATCCTTCCAATATCTTTATCTTTTTCATATACTACAATATCTTTCAAATTTAGAACCTCCTTTTTTATAAGATAAAATTTAATATTTTTTTTTAATTTTGAAAAAATAGATTAATTACCAAAACTCCTTTAATTTGAGGGTGGAATCAATTCCTTTTTTAGCCTAACACGATCAACTTTTCCAATTCGAGTAATAGGAAGATTATCGGGATCAAGTGGATAGGCGATAATATTTTTTGGTACTTTAAATTTGGCTAAATTTTTTTCACAGATTTTTAAGAGTTCATTTTTATCTGCCTCTTCAATTTCTTGGCCAAATTCCGGAATAACCACTAGCCAAATAACTTCCCCATATATTTCATCTGGAGCCCCTAGAGCTGCGGCAATTGCCACTTTTGGATGCTTTAATACAAGCTCCTCGATTTCTCCAGGTAAAACGGTATAACTACCCACACGTATAATATGTTTTATCCTTCCAGTGATGTATAAACCACCTTCCTTGTCAAGATATCCTAAATCTCCGGTTTTACAATAGCCATCAGATGTAAATCCTACTTTATTTTCTTCAGGCATTTTATAATAACCTTTACTAGTTATAGCCCCATAAACAAGCACTTCTCCAACTTCACCTTGCGGTAATTTTTTCTCATTTTCATCAACAATTATTATCTCTATTCCTGGCAATGGTTTTCCTACATATCCATCAGCTATTTTCTCAAAACTATCACCTATATCTGTAAAGGCTACTCCAGCACCTGCCTCAGTAGCTCCATATCCATCAATTATATTTTCACATATTCGCTCTTTTATATCTTCCAATAGATCTAATGAAACTTTCTCTCCAGCAACTACAACAAATTTGAGATATTTCTTAGGTTCATAACTGTCTAGATTTGGGAGGGATAGATAAATTTTGAACATAGTAGGAACACCACCAATCCATGAGATATTGTATTTTTTAATTGCCGATAAGGAATCAAAAGGGGACCATTGTGCCTGAATAATCATTTCACAATTTCCAATAAGACTTGTGCATATTAATTCTTGGGTACCCCCAACGTGGCTTACTGGCAAATTAACTAAAAACTTCATTCTATCCTTTAGTTCAAAAGTCATATGAGCTTCAAGTATTTTTTGATATTCAAGTTGAGCCATCGAGACAATATTTTTATGAGATAATAATACTGCTTTGGGGATTCCTGTCGTACCGCCCGTCCAGATGATGAGAATATCTTCATCTTCATCCTGAGATTTCTTTATATTAATCAATTCCTTATCAAGATCATAATTTTTTTCTAAGATTTCCTCGAATGAAATACCAAAATTGGATTTCCCTACTATTACATATTTAATATCCCCAAATTCTGAGCTTAATTCTTTTAACATGTCAGAAATACGTGTTTTTCCGAATTTATTAATTGAGACAATAACCTTAGGATTGCTGTGTGGTATTAATCGTATTAAATCTGCTTTCTTATAATTGATATCCATAGGGATTGTTACAGCACCAATTTTACTAGCAGCAATAAATGTAAGAATGTATTCCGGTATAGTAGGCAACATTGTAACTATTGTATCACCTTTTTTAAGCCCCATTGAAAGAAAGGCTTTTGCAAGTTTATCTGATGCTTCATTAAACTCCTTGTTAGTAATAGTGTTTTTTTTAAATCTAATTATTGGAAGATCGGGATCTTTCTCAGCCCAATATTCTGGATAATCCCATAAATGTCTTAAATTGGGTATTTGCATTAATTTTTCACCTATATTAACCAAAATATTTGTTTAAAATTAGAAAGTGTAATTTAATAAGAATATTAGGTAATATGATTTATTTATTTTTTTAATCAATATTTTTCCGTTTTTGTATTAAACCAACCGTGCTAAAAGATTTATTTATTTATGAATTTAATTCATTTACAATAAATTAAATGAAAATTAAAAAAAAAGAATTTATTTTATTACTTCTCTTTAATCAACCAATTGACTACTTTATCTGGTAAAAGAAATCCCATATATAATAGAATTGAACTGAGAAAATTAAGATAGATCTAACTATTAATTAGAATTTAATGTAAAACTCTTTAGATGAAATCTCTAAAATAAATTAAAAAATCACAAGAAGCCAAAAGCTTTATTCTTGATTCGCTAGATTAACAAAAATAACGTTATCTCCACGCACAACTATGGAGCCTAAATTCTCATGCTCTTCTCTGATGTTTCCGTCTTCATCTTGATATTCGAATATTTGTGAGGTCCCTTCAAGGTACAAATTAAGATGTTCATCGAATCCTCCGAGAACCCCTCTGAAGAGACGGTTGCGTTTGACCTTAATAAGGATTACCTTGTTTATTGAATTATGTAAGTAATCAATAGGTCTGTGGTGTTTTCTTTCCATTTTTTAAATACACTAATAAAAATAATAATTAAAAAAACTATAATCTATATATCAAGAAAAAATACTTCAAAATTAAAACCTTTTCATTATATATTAATTATTTACTTTTAAAGATCACAAAAATATAATTGATCTAAAATGTCTAATGAAGAAGATCTTGACAATGGTGCAAAAACTGTCACTTGTTGTGTAAAAAACTGCCAAAAAGAAATTCCAATCGATAAGGCAATAGTAATAAATGGGGAATATTTTTGTGGAATATGTGGGACTGCTTATTACCGTAGCGCCTTAAATTTATGAAATTTTAGAAAATAGTTTATTAAGAATCAAAAAACATATATGGTTTATATTCCTAGAATCTTTTATATATAAAGGCTCGTGGCGAAGCATGGATATCGCGGCAGCCTCCTAAGCTGAAGATCGGGGGTTCAATTCCCCCCGGGCCTGTTTTTCGTTTTTTCTTAATGCTAATATCTTCATTCATCAAAATTCGGTTCGATAGGGTCTTATGTACATATCGAACTCACTTTCTAAATAGAAAATGTATAAATAATTATCATAAACATATACTGCTAAAATAATAGAGGTGAAAAATTTGCCAAAAAGAATATTAAGAGTAAATATGACTAAACTAGAAGCTAAGTTTGAAGACTTACCGGGAGATTATGCTGCTTTAGGTGGTCGTGGTATGACTTCAACTATCGTTTCAATAGAAGTACCTCCAACTTGCCATCCATTAGGAATCCATAATAAGCTTGTATTTGCTCCAGGGATTGTAACGGGTACTAAAGCCCCAACATCTGGTCGACTTTCTGTAGGTGGTAAATCTCCATT
>JAHQWS010000295.1 GCA_029856295.1 Promethearchaeia archaeon | reverse complement strand
AGATTGGGAGTATAAACGAAGTAAATTGTTTTTTTCTTTTTTCACTTTCGAGATTCTCTATAAATATTAATAAAAATAGACTTATGCTCATTAAATGCGATGGCTGCAAGGCTTTCCAAAATATGGAATCATATATGGTAAATCCTTGGACATATTCATCAGAATGAAGCCAGTTTCCCAC
Source organism: Promethearchaeia archaeon (assembly GCA_029856295.1). GTDB lineage: Archaea > Asgardarchaeota > Lokiarchaeia > Sigyniarchaeales > SOKP01 > LW40-45. The sequence continues at coordinate 16,718 of JAHQWS010000295.1, read as the reverse complement.
CATCTGCATAAAATAGTTAGGAAAGATGATATATGGAATACAAATAAGAAAGAAAGGAATTAAATAGTATTTAAGGTCTTTAATGCTAATTTTTTTTGTAATAAATAATAAAGGGAGAAAGATTATAGAATTAATTTTGAAAGTAGCTAACACAAAAAAGATCCCCGAAAGCCATTTTTTATCATGCTCTAATGAGTGATAAGAGATAAAGAGAAAAAAGGTAACTAAGAAATTGCAATTATTATAAAATGCATCTAAACCGTAGCTAATTGAACTTAAGACATAAAAAATAAATAAATCAGTTTGGCTTTTGAATATTTTTGGCGCTTCATTTATAATATATATTCCTATTAATAGCCGTAAAATATCCCAAATAACTAACCCAATATCAACTGGAATTAAATACATTGGAAAAAAGATAAAGTACCAAAAATAAAGGTAATAAGGAGGCCAATCAGAGCCCTCTACAGGATCATAAAAATTAACCAAACCATTATCCATACCGCTAATCAGCAAATAATAATCATAATCTTTAGCCGATTCAATTAATTGAGGAAGTTCAAAAAAAGAGAATAATATTCTGAACGTTATGAGAGTAATGGTAATTATGATGAAAATACATATAAACATTTGATGAAATGGGTATTCACTCTCGTCGTTCATTACTCATCAATCGGAAAATCATTATATAGAAGTTAAACTATAAAATAATTTCTCTATTATAAATGAAATTAATATTCTAATTTTATTTGAATAGAAAAACAGAAATATTAGATTAAAACATAGAAACCGAATTCTCCTAATAATGCATTTAAGAATAAAATTTATTTTAACATTAATAGAGTATTCATTTAAATTTGAGTTCATAAATATGATTTATACCCTTAAAAAAACTTAATTGTTCATTTAAATCGTAATTTGAATTGAAGGAAAGTGAAAAGAAAAAAAATCAAAAAAATTAGAGACGCTGGAAAGATAGCTGCTGGTGAAGTGGTTGAGAGGCCCGCAAATGTTGTAAAAGAGTTAATAGAGAACAGTATAGATGCGGGAGCTAAAGAAATTAGAGTGATAGTTAAGAAAGCGGGTAAAACTTTAATTCAAGTTATAGATGATGGTATTGGTATACCTTTAGATGAGATTGAGTTCGCATTTGAGAGACATACAAGCAGTAAAATTAGAAGTATTGATGATTTAGAAAATCTATCTACTTTAGGGTTTAGGGGTGAGGCTTTAGCTAGCATTACAGCAGTAAGTCAGGTAGAAATTAAATCTAAGACTGAAAACGAAGAAATAGGGGTTCAATTGCGTATTGAAGGAGGTAAATTACTAGAAAAACGGGAGGTTTCCTGTCTTGTTGGAACAGATATTAAAGTTAAAAATGTGTTCTATAATATTCCAGCTAGACAAAAGTTCCTCAAATCAGATTCGACAGAATTGGGACATATTACTGATATCATGCAAAGATACGCATTAGCTTATCCCGATATTCATTTTATATATAGACATAATGATTTAGATATCCTTAATTGCCCTGCTAATGATTTAAAAACTACTTTGTTTCATATTTACGGAAAGTTAAGTGCTAAATTTATGGAGCCTATTAATTATGCAGAGGAAGAGACTTATTTTAAAATATATGGTTTGTTAGGGCATCCCGAGATTTCTAAAAAAAATAGAAATTATTCAAGTCTATTTATCAACCATCGATATGTGATCAGCGACCTTTTACATAGAGCAATGCAAGAGGCCTATAAAGGTACATTGATGGTTGGGAAAAATCCTTTTTTTGTACTACATATTGAATTAGATCCCTCTGCAATAGATTTCAATGTACACCCTAAAAAACTCCATATTAGATTTGAAAATGAGGATTATATTTATAATAAAGTTTACAATGTTATTCGAGACTTTATTGAGGAAACATTTATTGAAAAAGAAGCGAAATATATTTCTACTGAAATAAGCGATTATGCTTCTAAAAAAGAAGATACGCCACTACGGAATGAGGAGATTGAATCAATGGTGTCTTTTAAATCCGCAAAAATAATTCAAGAGACTAGTGAGGTTAAGGATAAAAGTAAAGAGATATCAGATGTTGAGGATATTTTAGCAGATCAATCAGTTCAGTTACACTTGACAGAGGTTATTACTAAAGGAAAATCTGTTAAAAAGCAAATGCCTGAAACCTACATAAGGGATAAATATATAGTTGCTAAAAATTTTCCTAAAATTCGCCTTATTCCTTATACAGGTCAGTTAAGTAATAATATCTACATTGTTTTAGAAGGGATAAATCAAGATGGAGAAGAAGGATTATATATTTTAGACCAACACGCGGCTTCTGAACGCATCACTAAGGAATATTTTTTAAAATTGTATGAATCATCGAAAAGCAGTAAGCAACAATTAATTTCTCCCCTAAAATTAGATGTAAATCCATCAGAAAAATTCTTTTTAGAAGGCAATTTAAAAGAAATTAATAAGCTTGGATTTACATTCGAACATTTTGGGGGCAATACCTTTATTTTAAGAGATATCCCTACTATTATAGGAAAAATTCCCGATGTTAAAATAATCAATGATATTATAGCTGATATAACAGAAATCGGAAAGGATAAAAGTTTTTCTGATATAAAAGAAGAAATAATCAATTACTTAGCATGTCATAAAAGTATCCGAGGGGGTCATGAATTGGCCTTAAAAGAGATAAGGAATTTGTTAATTGATTTAGCAAATTGTAAGAATCCTTTCCATTGTGCTCATGGTAGACCAACTCTTAAATTTATCTCATTTAAAGAGTTAGATAAACTATTTAAAAGAACAGGTTAAATTCTTTATTTAATTTTACATAAATGAAAATATAAATATAATTATTTTATCTATTTAAATACGAGAAATTGTTTCCATCTTAAAATGAAAAAGAAGGATAAAAAATCGAAGAAAAAATCTAAAGAAGTAGAGCAACGTAGTGAGAGTTTTCACATAAAAGATAGTAAAATAAAACTGCTTTCCAAGGTAGATGAGTTAAAATTTAATGCCCAAAAAAGTTTAATGGAAGGAAATTTAGATGATGCTATTTATAACGCCGAACAGATAATTAGATTGGCAATTCTGGCTGACATGCCCTCTTACATAAAAGAACAAGAAGAATTTATTAATTCAATTGCAAAAGACGTTCAAAAAGATTATTTAATCTCTGAAATTGATAAAACTAGTAAAACTTTAAACGAGATGTATGATAAATTAGTAGCATCTAATCAAACATCTCAAGCTCATGAGATTGTAAAGAGTTTTAAAAATAGATACCAAGACATGGGTTTTTTTGATTCAATTCAGTCTGTAAAAGATCTTATTATGAAGGATAAAAAAACATGGATAGAGCATGTCACGAGTCTTGATGATGAGCGATAAATAATTCAATAAAAAAAGTGCATTAAAAACTCAATATAATTTTCATTTTCATGCTTTTGAAAAAGCTATACCTTCTATTCCTTGTATTCCTTCAACCTGACCGAATAGTTCCTCAAGTTTATCTGTTCCGCCCCATTCATCGGGATATCTAACTTGGACTCTCGCTTTTTTTAGACCAAAAGCAACAGGAATCACATCATATTTTTCAATCGTACATATATCAGGTAAAGCAGCCTTTAATTTCGCTACAAATTCTTCAAAATCAATATCAGTTTCTTCAGGAATTACATCAATTAATGCTACAAATTCTTTTCCCATATTAAAAACCCTTATAAGTATTAAGGCCCTTCAAATTCACATTTTAAACATTTATAAGTCTTTCCCATAGCTCGACATCGTTCGCATCTCCAAATTTCCACATCTCCACACTGCGGACATGGGAAATGAACTGCATTTTCGTAGGGTGCTACGGGTCTTCCACATGAAAAACACACATTCCTTTTAAATGTCGACATAATTACCAAAAAAAAGGTGTGATAGAATTAATTATTTTTGGTTTTAAGATATTTAAATAAATTAAACTTTAAATTATAAATCAACATAAAATATATATAGAATTATAATTAGATTATCTAATATATTATTAATTTCATGCACATACTAAGTATCCAAACCACACGAGAGGTTAGAAAGAATATATGCCAGAGAATAAAGTGAAAAAATATTTTAGACTTGTGGAAGTATGGGCTTGGTGCGATATTTGTCAGGACATGGTTGCATTAAGCGTTGATAAAAATGAGATTCATGATGGTCTTGAGATGGGTATCTATACGAAAGAGTTCAAACATAAGAATGTACGCCCAGATCTAGAAGATCCCGACGATTTATCTGGCGATGAGCATACAATTTTTGTGTATATTGATGATAAGTATGATGTCACAGGAGTTAAGTCTTTTTTTGGGGATTCTCCTACTATTGAATCCTTAGAGGAGGCTGCAGCAGCATCAGGAGCTACGGAAGTGAGAATACCAATTATTATTAAAGATGTTCCAGCAACGAGCGTTCATTTAGGCATGATTACTCCCGAAGAATTTAAAGTCTTAAAAATATGCGACGGGATGAATACTCTTGAACAAGTGGCTGAAATTGCGGGAAAAAATTTGGATGATGTAGAAAAAATGATGGAGAAGCTCCATAAAAAGGGCCTAGTTGACGTTATTAAAAGAGTTTAGGATTTTTAATTTTAAAGAAGTACAATAATTCATCTTATTTTTCTAAAATAGAAGTAATAATAGAAAAAAAATCAGCAATTCAAAAAATAAGGCTGCTATATTTTATCTTTTTTAACTATTTTCTTTTAAATCTTTAGATTTTCTCATTTATTTTAAATTTATTCGAGTTTTATTAAGCCGAGTACGACAGGAACAACGAGATAGTGGGCCCTTGGAATAACAATTTCTATTAAATATGAATAAAGCATGATAAAAACTTGATAAACAGGGTCTGCATATGTTACATTTCCATCAGAATGCACAATTCCTATATATCTTGCCCCGAGTATATGCATAGGCTCGAGGTTAACAACAATAAAAATAAATGAGCCTAAGAGATAATATCCTAGCTGCTTAAGAAAGCCTTCACCAGCTACAAACTTAGCAAGTACTAAGCTAATTATTATCACTAGAGATAAATAAAGAATAGCGACAACACCGAACATGAGACGTACAGAAGTTATAGGTTTATTTCTCGCCAATATTCCAACGAAAATAGAACATATAAAAACTATTATCATAGTAACTAGGAAAAGATTTCGACGTAACTTAAACTCACTTTCATCATCACGCTTTAGGTACATATCAAGAAACAAAAATCCCGAAACTCCGTAGATTGCTCCCTCCCCTAAACCTTGAAAAAGCCATGTTAAGTAGGTGGGAATTGTAAGACCGAATACGGAAATCGTCCACCCTTCTGCTCTCATACCCAATGAAAATAAGAGCAACTCTACAATCCCAAAAAAGATGGTCGAGCTAATAAAAATAACGATATAGTTATTATCTTCCTTTTTGAAAGCAAAAAACAGAGAAATCACGAGTAATAAAATCATCAGTATTACACGCGTCTCAAAATATCCCGCCTCATCAAAACTCCTCACCATTGCGAATCCGTCCATTACATCATCACTTATTTTCTATTTTAAATTCTTTTATTGTATTATTTTATCATCTTTTAATTTAAATACTTAAGTTGTTTTTTCAAAAAAATATATATGAATAAAGATTTAATAGTGTGACTTAAGAAATCAAATTATTTGGATGATTAAAAATGGCACAAAATTTTGAATTTAACCTCGGGAATTTAAAAATAGAACAGCTGAGCTATGTTTACAAAGACATTAAAAAACAGGCAAAAGTTATGGAGGAACTATACGGCATTCCTGCTTTCGCGCAAATGGAGAATATAGTCCACCAAAATGCTACATTTCGTGGTAAAGAAGTAGAAATAACATTGGATTATGCATTTAGCCGTTCAATTAACGTACAAATCGAGCTGCAGCAATGGAAAAGCGGAGATTGCTCCTTTAAGGAATTTGTCGATCAAGGAAAAGAAGGGCTCCACAGCATAGGTTTGTATGTCGATGATTTAGAAGCGCATGTTGAAGAATTTAAAAAAAGGGGTATAGAAGTATTGCAAACCGGGCAGGTCGGCAAACAGAAGTTTGTTTATTTGGATACCGAAAAAACGTTCGGAGTTCTCCTCGAAATTTCGACAACAGTGAAGCGGCGAAAAAAAAAATAACGACTCCTACAAATTTTTAAGATAATATCAAATATTTCCTTTTTTTTCCTACTTTTTTTTCTTGTGAATAATTTCTTTCCCCTTATTGAGTCCCAGATGCAATGCTTTGATATTATCATCTGGATCTTTTAACCATTCTTTTATTACCTCTTCGTAATATTCAATATCAATAAAAGGAATTTTTCCAGTTGGAATGGCGAAACCTAGCATTATAATATTTGCTTGTTGGTTTCTGTTAAATTCTTTGAGTGATAATTCGGTTGCGTTCATTGTATAGACTTCCTTTGAAAAACCATTTAATATTTCTTTAATTTTTTCTAAGGAAGGGTATTTTTCTAAATCAGCAGTTATTAAAATTGGTGGAATCGTACGCTCATTTAATACAAAAGTTGTCTTATTTGACGCGAAAATACCCCGTCTCAAAGATTCTACGGGTTCGATACATATATATAAATCAGCATCTCCGTAACAAATCAATGAAGAATTTAAATTTTTCCTTGGATCTCCAGTAGCTTTCTTTTGATATCTTGTATGACTTATTATTGCTCCTTCGCGCTGAGCTAAACCATGTTGCTCTGCTCCGAGGATTATTTCTACACCAGCTTTTTGAGCAGCAAACTCGATCAATCTTTTTAAAGATATAACTCCTTGTCCAGCAGTTCCTGCAATTACCACATTTACTATATCTGTTTCATTAAAGCTCACGGAACGGTACCTCCGTCTCTAATGCGTGAATTATTGATTTATGGATTGCTCCATTTGGGCAAATTTGATAACACACTCCACACCGTATGCATCTATCATCATCAATCTGCATTGTTTCTCTTCCATCAATCTTGGTTCTCCTTATCGCTGGGCAGCTAAGTATCCTGCTGCACTCGTGACAAACTTGACATCCTGTTATATTGTATGCAACTTCCTGTACTTTCTGCCCTTGTGCTTTAAGATCCTTGATTTGGCTCATCCTCCATCGATGTGCTTGTAGACCGCATTCCCGTTTGATGATAATAACTTTCAAACCCTTAGCTTCTAACGCTTCTTCTATCGTTCTTGTTAACTTTTTTGGATTATATGAATCCTCAATTCTAAGCCAGGGAACTCCTAACGCTCTACAGATATTTTCAATTGAAAAACCTCGTCTAATTAAATATCGAAGCACATCATCTTGATGACCGGTCATTGCAGTCCAAGAATTCTCGAAAATGATAAGTAAAACATTTGAGTTATATCCAACGGCTTCTGCTAATGGAGCCATACCCGTATGAAAAAAAGTGGAATCACCAATCATGGCGATTATCTTTTGCTCCGATTTGGTTGACATACCAATGGCAGCGCTTAACCCCCCTGACATACATATTACGAGATCACTACACTCCTGAGGAGGGAAAAAAGACATTACATAGCATCCGATATCTCCGCAGATAACGGTGTTTTCCAATTGATTCGTGGCTTTTAATATAGAATAGAGCGTGACCCGTTCAGGACATCCTGCACAAAAAGTGGGAAATCTGCTGGGAACAATTTCCTTATATGAATTGAAGTAATCGATAGCTTTCGTCACTTGCTCGCTAGGTGTTTTATCAAAGATTTTAGCTAAAGAAGTCGCAACTAATCCAGTGGAATATTCATTATATTTTGGGAAATATTCTTGACCTATAACTTCAACATTTAATTTGTGATGCTGAGTTATTTCCGACACTTTTACTTCTAGGAAAGGTTCTAATTCTTCAATAATGATGACTTTTTCAAGATCTCGTAAAAATTTAGAGATTTCTCCATAATTTAAAGGATAAATCATTCCAAGCTTTAAAACTGGTACATGATCAAGTCCAAGTTGATCCAGTGCTTCCATTGTATAGCCAAAGGGCATTCCACTGGTAATTATTCCAATTTTATTGTCTCCCGGAATTATTTTATTTACTCCAAGTTCTGGCGCGAGTTCCCTAATTTTTTCAATTCTTTCGTATAATCGTACATGGTTATTTATGGAGTGAGGCGGGAGAGAGTTAAATTTTGGTATATTTCGGATAAATTCCCCTTTCGCTTTCCCCTTTTTTAATTCCCCTAATTCTACGTAACCCCGGGAGTGGGCGCTCCTTGTAGAGGTCCGAACTTCAAATACTGTATCGTATTTTTCGGAAAGTTCAAAGGCTAATTTCGTATAATCTTTACATTCCTGCGGCGTATGTGGTTCTAGGCACGGAAGATGAAGCATCCAGGTGTAAAATCTTTCATTTTGCTCTTGATGAGATCCTAAACTTCCCGGATCAGCGCCTACAACGATGACCATCGCACCAGGATTTGGACCGGCTAAAGCGATAACGCTCAACGCATCGCTCGCCACATTTAATCCCACATGCTTCATAGGGTTTAAACTCCTACAGCCTGTCCATGCTGCCCCAGCACACGCGGAAGTTGCAACAGCCTCATTTACGGCCCAATGATGTACTAAATATTCTTTTACTTCCGGATTTTCCCTTAATATCTGATGAAAATATTCTCCAATGTCGCTCGTGGGAGTGCCAGGATATTGAGATGCGTACGATACGCCAGCCTCAAGGCACCCCCTTACAACGGCTTCATTCCCTAGCATTAAGACCTTTCCTTTTTCGTCGGAAAATCGGGTATCTTTTTTAGGCATGTGATTCTTCCAAATGAATTTACAAATTGATTTATATTTTTAAGACTAACTTAAAAAAAAATCTTATTGTTTCTAAATAAAATCAAAATTGTGATCTTTTTTATAAAAATTATTGATCAAAAATGAGGTATTTTTTTCATTTTTTTTTTTTTTTTCTACCAAATCTGACTGTTTGGCAATTTAATCTAAAAAGCAGGACCTTTATTTGGTTTGAACTCACTTAGACTATCGAGTATTAGTTTATTTAGATTAAGACACGCAAGATCTACTAATTTAGAATAAGGCTCCTCAAGGATTTTTGCGACTCCTTCCGGGGTTCCATCCCAAATAGGATTTTTTTCCCGGTTGATGATAGGTTTTAATTTTAATTTATACTCATTAGGTAATCCCACTCTCATATTATAGACGCTCTCATAATGTCTATGTAATCCTTTCCCGACACCACCCCATTGTTTTTTACCTAACTTATACGTTTCGATCCACCCAAGATCAATAATGATTTCCGGCTTAATGCTAATGGTTTCACTTATATCGGACGGTTTATAATCGAATGAGAAAATATTCCACACGTTTAATGTCCATTGAGTTTTTAAGTCCTTTAAGATAATATTAGTGAACTTCTTATAGCGATCAATAAAGTCTGTTGATTTTTCCTTTCCTATGACCACGGGAACACTGTATCTCCTTGGTATAAAACTACACCCCGATGGACATTTATAGAGCGAGGGACCGTTTTTTTTTCCCTGCCACTTGCCTTTTTTAAATGCATATGAATTATAGAATTTTGGAGCCAATTTTTCGGCAATTCTCTCTTTAAGACTGATTTTTTCAGGAATAGCTTCTTCATACCAATCTCCTCTCCAATTATCATCATCTATAATTAAACTAAACCATCGCCACCCTCCAATCTGCCTTTTTTTGAATGAGCCTCCCGAATACCACGGTGCATTTCCGAACGAAGAACTGGGAAATTGCTCTTTTAAGCAATCAGGTTCATATAGACCAAAGTCATGTGCTTCTGATAAAGAGAAGATCGGCAAATATCTGCTAAATATTGGCTCAAAAATAGCCCACATTCTTTGAAGTAACCCTTGAAAAAATGCCATATATTCGGCATTATCATACCCTAAGATTGGTGGATTTTGCCACCCAATAATCATGATGTTGTCTCTTGGATTACAGATAAAATTCCAAAGTGCGACCTTGTCTGGTTTACCCGCTTCTCCGACGATTTTTTTATTGATGGAAGCATCAATAGAACAATGTTGTGAAAACTTTTTCTCTTTATCTTTTATCAGTTCATATCGTCCTAACCACAGATTCTTTCCCATCTTTATCCATACTGGTTGTGTTTTTATTACCTTTCTTAAATTATGAAAAAAGTAATTTAAAAATGTATTGACATGCAAAACTAAATATAAAAATACTATAAATTAAGAATGAATCAAAAGAAACAATAAATAAAAAAAATAAAAAAAAAAATCTGAAAAATATAGAAATATACATATTTGAGTAAATAAATAGAATTTTAATAAACACCACAATAGGGATGATTTTGTGAAAAAAATTAAAATCTATGATTATAAAACTAAAGAAAACGAAATACATAGCCTAATTGCTGAAATCAAGGATAATGGTGATCTTGTTCTTTCAGGATACGATTGCGGTCAATCAGTAAAAGAGTTTTTTGGAGATTTCGATCAAGAATATTGGTTAACGGTAAAATCCGAGAACATTTCTTCAGTTTTATTATATTTAATAAAAGAGCGTTTTAAAGATGACACCCAGTTTAAAGAGTGGCTCGAAAAAAAGAATATCAAGTTCCAGTTCTATTCATATACTTAAATAAATTTTAAATAATTAGGGGTATCAAGTTTTTTACTATAGTAAAATTATCTTTATCTCTTGGAATAATTTCATTTACTATTCTGGAACTACCCTAATTGAAGCAAAACTAAATATTAAAATACTATTCATTAAGAATTAATGAAAAGAAATAATAAATAAAGAAAATAAAAAAAATTCTTAAAAAAAATAAAATTTAAAAAAAACCCTTACGGGCTTAGAAGCATCGATGGATAACTTGTGGCCCCATTTCCTTATACTCCCTTCGTGTAACCCACATTCGGTGGAAGGTCTTAAGTGAACTTAAAATTGACCCGCCGATCCATACGGAGTACATACGCTCTGGAGGAGCGATGATTTTTACATCAACTGATTCTGGAATTTGTTCTTTAATTTCCTTGGTTAATCGTTCTTTAATACCAGGGAACATTGTAGAACCACCAGAAAGGACGATGTTGCTGTAAAGGTCCCTTCGTAAGTCGACATCACACTCGGAAATAGCTCCAACAATTACGTCATCTAAAGGCTCTAATTCTTTACCAATTACGGATGGATTAAAGAAGCACTCTGGAGCCAAGAATCTCTCAACTCCTACATTGATGGTTTCACCATCAGGTAGCATGTAGCTCTTTTCCATTCCAGCTACTTTCTTGGAAAGCATCATCTCCTTTTCAGGATCAATTGCTACATAGCAGAGTTTTTCTTTAATATCTCTTACAATTTCTTTTTCCGCTGATGTGGTAAAGGAATAGCCTTTTTGCCTAAGTAATCTTTGTAAGTAGGTAGTAATATCTCGTCCTGCGAGGTCAATTCGCTGTATTGCGTGGCTTAAAGCAAAGCCCTCGAAAATTGGGACTACGTGAGAAACACCGTCACCAATATCAATAACGCATCCTGTAGTACGACCAGAGGCATATAGGGATAATACTGCCTGCATTGCAACGTAAAGCGCTGGAGTGTTAAAGGTCTCGAACATAATTTCAGCCATTTTTTCTCGGTTTGGTCTTGGGTTTAATGGAGCCTCAGTTAAGAGAACAGGATGTTCAGATGGATCAATACGAAGATCTGTATAAAAAGTATAATGCCAGATCTTTTCCATAGCGGTCCAATCTTCAATAATACCATGTTCTACTGGGAACATTAATTTCAAGACTCCTTTGAGTTGCATGGCTTCTTCACCGATATAGTATTCACGGGTATAGTGCTCAACATCGGTCATTATAGATTCGTATTTTGGATAACCAATTAAGGTTGGAAATACGGATCGAGGTTGATCTTCACCCGCAAAGCCATTTTTGGAGATTCCAGTACCATTGTCTACAACCAATGCCTTAGCATTTAAAAAGCTTTCTTCTTCTCCCATTTTTATTCAGCCTTGATAATTTTTAATTTTGTTTTGTTTTTTATTTATTGGTTAAAAATTTTTTGTAAGATCAAATTTACAATTATTGTGTAAATTTTTATTTTTAACTGTTTTTATAACAAATTGTTTTTTTTTATAACAAATTTAGAAATTAAATACATAATATATTTTATCTATATAAAGTTGTTTTAATACAAAACCCATTTTTAATCAAATAACTATTTAATTAATGAGGAAATTGTATTTTTCTCTTATAATCTTTTGTATTCTTATTTCAGAGAAATGAGAAATTTTCAAAATATTTATTATAGTGAAATTCTTTTACATATACAAAACTTAACTGCTAAATGTTTAAAGTTATGAAATTAAAAAATATAAATGTATAAATTTATGAAATTAGAAAACTTTTCTCTTGCAATCCATATTTTAAAATTCATAAATAACCACTCTAATTGCACGATCCCTCAAATAAAGGATGATTTTGGTATCATAGGCTTTAATCCACCTAAACGTGAAGAAAAAAATCTTTATAAGGTTATATCCTACCTCAATAATAGTGGTTTCATAGTTAAGATGGATAATCCATCTATTTCACAAAGAGGGGCACATTATTTTCTCAGAGTTACGCAAAAAGGAACACAGATTATTTCAACCTTCAAAGAACTTTTCAAGGAAATTACCCCTCAAAGCTACAACTTGAGCGAAGGGAATTCCATCAGACGTAATGATTTATCAACAGAATTTTCTAAATTCTCTTATGGGATTCTAAATAGTTTATTACAGGGATTACTTTATGAGTTACCTAAAGATTCGAGGTTGTTTCTCAGAGCTAATAGGTCAAAGATAAAAAATCTCATCGAAAAATCCCATGCACAACTTCAGGAAAAAGTGTCTAAGATAATTGATTCTTAGAAACAAAAAGGAATATTTAATTATTTTTTGGTGTGAAATTTTGGATAAAAATGTTCAAGATCATATTTTGAATTGGGTAGAATCCAATCCATTATTAAAAATTTGGTATAAAAAATTTTCTGTTCCTATTGAAATTCATGCTTTTTGTTTATAAAAAAGTATTTTTACAAGTATTAATATTATAAGGTAGTAATGACCGAATCAGACGTAAAAAAGATTCAGAAAAGACTTTATGCGTTAGAACATGAAAACGAGATTCTACGTCAAGAAATTGAGAATTTCAAAAAAATCTTGGATAATTTGAAGAAAAACCCGTTAATAATCGGATCTGTTGAGCGGGTATTGGACGATGGAAGAACAGTTGTTTCCAACTCTCCAGGTAGTAGAATCTTGCTACCGCCAAACGAACTTTTAAACCCGACTGCCGGCGATTCCGTGACTTTACATCCTCAGAGTTATCAGATTTTAGAGATACTTTCCAGAAAGATTAGAGGACATGTAGCAGCTATGGAATTATTAGAAACACCAAAGGAGACGTTTGCTGATATTGGAGGTTTAGATGACCAAATTCAAGCTATTAGAGAAATAATAGAATTACCATTAATCCATCCAGATTTATTTGAAAAGATAGGTATAGACCCCCCTTCAGGAGCCTTATTAGCAGGTCCACCGGGTACAGGAAAAACATTATTAGCAAAGGCTGTTGCGAATACGACCCATGCGCGATTCATTCATTTAGTAGGGTCAGATTTAGTACAGAAATTCATTGGTGAAGGGTCGAGAATGGTACGAGAAGTTTTTTCTCTTGCTAAAGAAAATACTCCAGCAATTATTTTTATAGATGAGATAGATGCGATTGCAATTAAAAGAACTTCTGAGGTATATAAAGGAGATCGCGAGGTTCAGAGGACTTTCATGCAATTGCTAAGTGAATTAGATGGGTTTGCCAATATGGAAGGAATTATGTTTTTAGCAGCTACAAATAGGGAAGATGTATTAGATCCCGCTATTTTGAGACCTGGAAGATTTGATCGAATAGTTAGATTCAATATGCCAACAGAAGAAGCAAGATTAATGATTCTTCAAATTCATTCGAGAAAATTGAACATAGACAAAAATATTAATTTAAAAGATTTTGCGAAAAGAACAGAAAATTTTAGTGGAGCCCATATCAAGGCGTTATGTACTGAGGCGGGTATGAGATGTCTAAGGGAGCGAAAAACGGAGATAACACAGAGCCATTTTGAAAAAGCATTATTAGAGATTATGGACAAAGAACATACTGTCAAGGAATATATCTATTCTTGAGTTTTCTTTCTTTAAATGTTTGGAAATATTAATATACTTAGGTTTAAATTTATTACATAACATAAAAATAAAGCAAATATTTTACTATTTTTTAATAATTGAGCTTAGAACTTTAAGATGGAATTAAATCCCGCATATATTAAGGAAAATTTAAGCAAAATTGGGATAAAAGAAGCGTCTACTTTATTAAAAGAGTGGGCTATTAGTTCAAATAATCTTAAATTAAGAAAGGACGCTTTAGAACTCTTTGGTTCACTCGATGAGGGGAAAAATTTTAAATTTCTTGAACATGTATTTCTTTCTGATGAAGATCTTGAAATTAGATTGATAGCAGGAAAAATTTTAGAAGATAATTATATAAACCATAAGAAATTAATCCCACTTCTGGAATATTCATTAAAAAAAATAAAAGAGTTTGAACAAAAGTTCTTGGTTGTAGAAATTTTAAACAGAATTGACACGAGGGCTTCAAGGAAAATAATTAAAAATTTTCTCAAAACTTATATTAAAGCAAAATTAGAACGCAAGATTAAAGAATTTCCTAAAGAGATTTTCACAAAAGAATATGAATTTAACTTATCACCTCATATCTTAGATGTTTGTTTTAACCTGATTCTGTATGACTACTATTCATTTGAATGTGGATATAATATCTCTTTAAGGAAGGGATTAATAATTCTTTTAAACTGTGAAGGTGCTAATTTAAACAGTATAAATGATATATCGGCCTTAAACCGGCTTTCACACTTAGAACACCTCTTACTTCATAGGAATAAAATTGAAAAAATCAATGGTTTGGAAGCCTTAAAAAAGTTAAAAGTTCTGGATTTATCAAGCAATAAAATTGAGAACATAGAAAATCTTGAGGATTTACCATTTTTAGAAGAATTAAATCTTTCCGAAAACAAAATAGAAAGAATAAAAAACCTTGATTCTCTTAAAAATTTGAAAAAATTGAATCTCGAGTCGAACTTAATCAGTGAAATTAAGGGCTTAGAGAGTCTAAAGAGTTTAGAAGATTTGAACCTTAATAGGAATAAGATTACAGAAATAAAAAATATTAGTAATCTTATCAATTTAAAAAGATTAAGCTTTTCACATAATCAAATTACAGCGATATCTGGATTGGGAGGGTTAGACAATTTAGGTTGGCTAACTCTTAATGATAATAAAATATCTCAAATTCAAGGATTGGAAGGTTTACATAATTTAAAAGTACTCAATTTAACGAATAACCTAATTCAACATGTAGAAAATCTTGTTAATCTACATAATTTAATTAAATTAGAGCTTTCGAACAATAAAATTCAAAAAATTGAAGGTTTAAAAAATCTTAGAAAACTTCAGGAGTTATTTTTGGATCGAAATTACATAAAAAAATTGGAGGGAATTGATACGTTAGAAAAACTCATTATACTTTTTCTTGAAAATAATGCAATCTCCGAATTTACTAATAAAAGTATGGAGAATTTGAATAATTTAAACTTTCTATTTTTAAATGAAAATCCCTTAACTCCACAGAGTTGGATATGTTATAAAAAATGGTCTAGACTTTAACATTCATTTGGATTTATCTAATTAATTTTTATAATGTAATAAATTCTATATTATATTAGTTATTAAATGACTGTTCTGTGAAAATAATGTCCGATGGTAAGGAGAGGGTAATATTTAAGCCCCAGCTAATTCCAACTTTAAAGTTGGAATGATGATTAAAAGTTAAAACTTCAAAAGAAATTCATAACAATTTTGTAAATTGTCATTATATTAATTTTCTAAATCTCTTAAGGATTTTTTCGTAAGTATTCCTCTACAAACAATTCCATCATTATTTCGTCATAGTAGACAGCATCCATATAGAACTGTTGTTTTCTCACGCCAACCACTCTGAATCCTATTTTTTCATAAAGGTGTAGGGCACGCTCGTTATTTGAAAAGCAGCTTAATATTATTTTTTCTTTGTTATTTAATTTTTTGGATTCTCTAATCGAAATATCAATTAAATACTTTCCAATACCTCGATCCCGATATTTTTCCGAAATAATGATTCCAAGACTTCCAACATGCGTTGCGGCTTCCCATTCTAAGTTCGAAATTTCACATTGTCCGATAATATTGTAGGGAGGTTTAATATCAGAGATTTCTGCGACAATACAAATTTCATTGTCCTTTTTAATGTTATCGTACCAGGAATTTTTTTCAATTTCAGTTTTAACTGGGGTAAATACTGGAAGGTACGTTCCTTCTTCTAACACTTCGTTAAAATTCTTCCAAATGCCATCTATATCGGATTTTTTGACATGCCTTAAAACTACCGTTTCTCCTGTTTCTATCTCTATGACTTTTTTCATTATTTTATTTATAGTTTTTATAATTAAAAATATATATTTCTAAAATTTATTCTATTATTATGGAGAATGAAAAAGATGATACGTCTAATAA
>JAHQWS010000294.1 GCA_029856295.1 Promethearchaeia archaeon | reverse complement strand
CTCTCCTTTTCCTCTCTCTCTTTTCGCTCTTTATCTAAACGTTCTCTTTCAAGTCTCTCCCTTTCTTCTCTCTCTTTTCTTTCTTTTTCTAATCTTTCTTCTTCAAATTTGTTTATCCATTTACCGACTCCTTCTAATAATTCCTTTTTATCTTTTGGCGGGAGACCAAGAAAAGGTTCTCTTTTCTCGTAGATATTTGCCCATTTACTTAATTCCCATTTAATTGTAGAATATTCAACAGGATGCAAGGTTTTTATGCTATCCCGTGCCAGTCCGAGTGCTCTTCCTACAGATGGCATATCAAAATTTTCTTCAATGACCCCCCTAACATATAATAAAATTTGTTCAATATCTTCTGTAGGGACTGGAGGGAGTGGTTTCGCTTCAACGTTTTCAGATTTCTCCACTCTTAATTTAAATTGCTCTTCTTCTCTTTGGGGTTCTCGATAATCTTTTATGGTGGAAAGATCAACTTGTTGAGAAGATGTATCGACGGGTTTTGCATATGGAATTACAATAGGTTCTCTTTTTGCTGGCTTAATTTCAATTTCTTCTTTTATATTTCTTGGAAATTCATTTGGCCACTCGACCATTGAGCTTAAACGATTTTCAGCTGAAAATAATACAGATTTTTTAAGGGATAAAGTGGAACCTGATGAGGGTTCTAACAAAGAAATAGGAGTGGTTTCAGACTTTAAGATTTTAGAGACATTTTCTAAAATTGAGTAGGGATATATGGGATCATAGTCAAGTGTAGCATAAGTTTTCTTTAAATGAGTAATCACTTCCTCGATTTTTTGAAGTTCTATTGGAGATAAGATTTTGGGAAAGTACTCATCAAGACCGTATATAATTTCATCTAATCCCGCTGTTGCTTCCATATATCCACTAGATACATAAACTTTCATTTTATCAGACACGATTATTTTATTGTAAAAGTCTCGACAAGCGCTTAGAAGTAAATGTCCTTTAGTATCTAATTTATAAGTTTCTGGATCGCGAAGTTTATCCATAAAATCTAAAAAAATATCCTTATTTGGGATAAAAATATTTCTCATAATAGCTCCCTTAATAAGAGTTTGCCGACCCTCAGTTTTAAAGGAAAGATCAATTGGTATTTTTACTACTTTTTCTGCAATAACTACATCTTTATCATCTTCTAATGTAAGATCTTTTGAAGAGGCGAGATGATCATAGACAAAATCAGATAAGATCAATCCTGTAAGTAGTCGATTATCAATAATATATTTTCCTCGAGATAATTCTACATCATGAGGCAATTCAAATTTGGCATAGTAATATCCTAATCCAAAAATGAAATAAATCGTACCTTTTTCAGTTTCAACAGCACATTCAGTACCACCAAAAAAGATTACAATGTCAGTAATGACCTTTGCTACATCGTGACCAACATATTTACCCAATGTCGGATAACCTAGTAAATCCCCCCAACTGGGGATTATAAAAATCATATTATTAGGGACGAGTCGATTTTGCCTTTTAAAATGTTCTTGTTTTTCTCTCTCTAATCTCTCTTGTTCCAGCCTTTCTTTCTTTATTCGTTCTTGTTCCATGCGTTCTTTCTCAAGTCTCTCTTTCTCTAAATTTTCTTGGTCTGATTTTTCATTTTCATTTAGTGGTTCCTTTTCTTCCATAATCTCACCTTTATGGATTTAATTGTAATTTCATTTTGTTGTATTCGAAATCACTCTATTATTTTTTCTCCTTTTATTTTAATTTTTTAATTATAATAAATATTAACCTTTTTATCGCTAAAATCATCAATTTCAAGTGAGATTTTTAAAGTAATTTATACTTTTTTAAAGTAATAAAATTAGGTTATTATATTCCAATGTAAAAAGTTGTTTTTCAAATATTTTAGATTAATTTATAGAAATCTTATTCCAATTATGAAAGATAAAAAAATTAGATGGTAAGTCATATGGTTGCGGCTAATATTAATGAAGATACGATGGTTTTAGTTGTCTCTGATCAACATTTAGGTGCTTTAAAATCGAAGGATGAGCAATTTAAAAGCTTTCTTGATGAAATTATAGATAAACTCAACAATAATGCATTAAAAAAATTAAAGGCACTCCTAATTCTTGGAGATTTTTTTGATTTGATTATAGATACTTATAAGAATATATCCAGAGAATTTAAAAAAATATATGAGCGTTTAGACCTAATTATCAAAAAAGAGATTCATGTGATAACTACACTTGGGAATCATGAAATTTCGATTAGAAAGCCCTATGAGAAAAGATTCACAAGACGAAAAAAAAATGATTAGAAAATTTCGAAGGAAAAAACTTAGGAATGAATTCCTTAAAGAAGAAAATGTATGTCAATATATCCTTCTAAGAAAAAATGAGAATGAACAATTGGAGATGGTAACTTATGACTCTAAAAAGGATATTGACAAGATTAATTCCATTAAATCAGAAATTCTTGGTAAAATTCCTGATGAGGGCTCCCTAAGGGGAGGTTATAAATGCATACTTACCCACGGTTTTCAATTTGAGCCTGAAAAATATTCGGTTTTAGCACTTATCTGGAGCTTCTTACTAAAAATGCCCTGTCTTATAAAGGGCCTTTTTGATATATTGTGGAATGAAGTAATTAAAACTGCTGATAAACCTGCAATCGAAAAAATCGATAAAGCAATTATAAAGCAAAGAATAAAAGAAAACACACACACACTTAAAAAGTCACAAAGAATATCATATTTTTTCTTAAAACGCTGGATAATTAAAGAACTAGTCAAGGAAGAAGAACATCGAGCTGCTATTAAGGATAACGAAGAATTTAATAAAGTAATCGAAAAATTTTATATTGACGACTTTTTAAACTTAGGAATAACTCATGTAATTTACGGTCTTTCTCATACAAAACAGGAGACAATTAAAATTGGTGGATTACCTGTCTTTAATACAGGAGGTTGGCAGCAAGTATCCGAACCAAGCTTTATTGAGATTCTTTCAAATGGAGATATAGAGGTAGAGTCCTTTAATTTGGCAGAAACGGTGGAGGATCCAATAACACCTTCAATTATTTAAAAATTTTTTTTTAATCATATTTTTTTATTTTAAAATATGCTTTAAAACCGTCTCAACTCTTAAAATATTCTATTTTTTGAGTGATGATTTTTGTGATTATTTTTGAGGATCATTCTCAATTCCCCTAGCTCACCGAGTTTTTATGATCGGAAAACTGAATTTCGCTCTAATCTAGTTTCGTTTTTCCCTAATTTTTATAAAATATTCACAATGAAATAAGTTTTTTGTTAAATTTCATACATTAAGATTAATATTTTGCATTCATGAATTGATCATTTTAGAAAATAAAAAATACCCAGATTTTTCAAATTATTACGGTATGTGATAACAAAATGTCGAAAAAAAATAACCATTTATATAGTTGAAATGATTATTATTATTCAAGGAAGTAAAAAATGATCAAATCAGAATTTTCTAACAAACTGACGGAACAAGCTTTTAAAAATTTTGAGAATATTAAAGAATCTTTAAAAGGCTTGTTTGAAATCATGCAACTCGCAGTTGATAACGAAGAAGGCCAAGATTTTTATTATAACATGGGAATAGATAATATTTCCGGTCTTTATGAAAATTTCTTGGAATTGATGTTTAACGACTATGGCGCGAGACAAGTTATGAAAGCATTAAGAAATTCCGAAGTTGATCTGGCAATTCCATTAAACGACCCGCTAAGCAAAAAAAGTGAAAACGAGAACGAAGAAGAGACTATTTATTAACTTCAATTTGTTTTGCTTATGATATATTATTATTTGATTTGAGAAATTCTTCCATTCATTTTTTAAACCATTTACTTTAATAATTATCATTAATTATAATCTATAATTTAGTTACTTTCAATTAAATCAAAAGAGAGGATATTATATGGTTATAAAAACAGAAATAACAGAAATGTTTGGGATTAAACATCCTATTGTTACCGCACCGATGGGCCCCTTTTATACTACTGAAATGGCAATTGCTGTCTCTGAAGCTGGTGGTATGGGCGTATTAAGTCATACCAACTTGTTTGGACAGAGCAGTTTGGACGCGATGAAAGCAAACATGGAATATGTAGTCGAGCATACGGACAAACCATTCGGATTTAATATTCGGACGGGCCGCATGCAGATGGATGCTAAGATACTATGTTCGAAAATCCCGCGTTTTATTGCAAAAAATCCTAAAATAAAGGAACAATGTGTATATGCATTAACCAGCGCAGGAACTTCAAAGTTGATTAAAACGAAAGCGTGGGAGGCGTTAAAGGAAAGTGGTTCACAAATAAAGCATTTCCATGTTGCTCCTGCTCTATGGCTAGCCGATAAATGTGTAGCTAGCAATGTGGACGGTATGGTAATTACCGGTGGTGAAGGTGGCGGTCATCAATCTTATGAAAAAATTAGCACTTTAGTTTTACTTCAACAAATTAAGCAGAAATATCCAGACTTCCCAATAATTGCATGTGGTGGTTTTGCTACGGGCGTAGGAGTTGCTGCAGCATTAACGATGGGTGCTGGAGCAGTTGCGATGGGCTCTAGATTTATTGCGTCAAAAGAAAGTGAATTTCACGAGACCTACAAAAATATTGTTCCACCAGCGAAGGCTATAGATACAGTTTTAGTTACAGGATTTTTAGGCCCAATCCGACTCTGGAAAAATAAGTATTCTTTACATCATGGTCTTGTTGCAAATAAAGAAGAGAAGATGGCTGCAGAATCAAAAATGAGCATGGCGGACTTAATAGAAGACGGCAAGCATTATGAAATGACCTATCACGGGAATATTGATGATGGAGCAGTTCTGTTAGGGCAAAGCATAGGTATCATACATAGCATAGAAAGAGTACCGGACATAATTGATGATATTATGAAAGTCGCCGAGGAACGCTTAAAATCTGCAGCTAATATGGTAGTTTAAACTCAAACAAATACCCTTAAACAAATTTTTCACAGTATGCAATAATAAAATTTTTTTCTTTTTTTCTATCTTTATTTTTTAGTTTATTTACTATTAGAATAATATAAAGAGATATATAAAAAAAATAAATTTAAAGTTGGAGTTCTTTTAATTTAGCTCTAATATCATTGACCTTATCTGGCAATAGGTCACAATATTTCCAGAATACAATTCCCCCGATTAATATTATAATAATAGGGATTAACGCAGTATGAACACGAATTCCCCAAATTGCTAAATCCGTTTGGGAAGCACCTGGTATGGGATTGAAACCTGTAGCAATATGAACGGTTGTAAATATTAATGCTTGGCTTATATATGATAACCTCACGAAAAACGTTCGAATTCCAAGAAAAATTCCTTCTTCCCTCTTTTTTCTTTCTATAACTATTTCGTCTAATACATCGCTGAGCATAGCTAAGGATATAGCATATGTAGCCCCAATCCCTACTCCTACTAATAATGTACTAATAAAAGCACCCACTACATCCGAAACAAAAAGCAGAGGTACGGCGGCGGCGGCAGTAACTATGAATCCAATAAAAAATGTAATTTTATTCCCTTTTTTACGGGCTAACATCACCCATAATGGCACAGAAACCAAACTTCCTAAAAGGACTCCTGCTGTAAGGAAAACTTCAGAGCTAGCAGGTTGCCTTAGGACATATTGGTTAAGGTAAGGAATTGAAGCAACCATTACAACAACTAAAATTTGCCAACATGTATAAGCTATAACAAACGCCATGAAATTTCTCT
Source organism: Promethearchaeia archaeon (assembly GCA_029856295.1). Taxonomy (GTDB): domain Archaea; phylum Asgardarchaeota; class Lokiarchaeia; order Sigyniarchaeales; family SOKP01; genus LW40-45. Next base: position 11,777 of record JAHQWS010000294.1, on the reverse strand, counting down.
TTTTTAAAGCAAATCTTAGTACTTTCCAAAAAGATTCTTTTTCCTCGTCTTTACTTTCTTCACTAGCCAATTGCATAGCTCTATCAATCATAGTTTGATTTTCTTGGGTCCCTGGTATCATTAAAATAACACAAATTAGCCCGACAATCATAATTATTCCCGCTGCGGTAAAATATGATTCCTTATCCCCATATGTAATAAATAGTGGAGGTATAAGAACACCGATTGCAACACCCAGTAGACCTAAGATTGAACCAATCCCACCAATTTTAGTACGTTCATTTTGAGAACGAAAGCGATCAGGAGCTTGCGCTAAGAAATTGACGTTCCACACTGATAAGAAAAAATCAATTAGACATGTTATGATTGTTAGCCATAAGAAGATTATTAATGCATCTTTGACTGGATCAACATCAGGAGGCGCAAATAAAAGCAAAAATAATATACAATAAAAGATAGCACCGATGAAAATCCATTGAAATCTCCTTCCCCATCTTTTCCATAATCTATTCGGCTTATCACTTAAGTATCCGATAAATGGATCGTTGACCATGTTCCATATGCCGTATACTATAAATGAGAGTAAGATAAAAAGAACAGGGAGTCCTACTTCGGTTTCATAAAAGATAAATGTTCTAGTATCGAATACCACCCCTATGAATGTAATGAGAAAATTTCCTATAGTATATGATAATTGAATTCCAGTTGAGGATGGTGCTTCAGAACTTTCAGTTATTCTATTTTCTTTAATGTCATTCATTACTAATTTTCCTCTTTTTTTCTTTTAATCTTCAAAAATTTTTTTTAGGTTTATCTCTATTTTTTAATCACTCTAACGCTACGTTTCTCCGTCGATTTCTGTCCAAAGTTGTCTATGGCGGTGAGGGTGACCTCGTATGTACCTGCCTTTTCGTAAGCATGCCGGGTTAAGAGCCTCGGACTTTGTTCTCCATCCCCGAAATCCCATTCAAGTTCCAATAAGATACTCTCTGGCGCACTCATCACTGAAGGATAAAAGATGGCAGAGAATCCTTCCGTAATAGGATATGGAAGTATTGAAAATGATACGTGAGGAGGAGTGATTCTTTCATTTTTAGTGATATAGGATTTCATATCTATGGGTTTTGCATCGCCCTCTTTAATAGTTTGAGCGGGAATCTCTTGAATCTTCTCAATGAGGTATGCATGGGCTTTCGCTGTTCTTTCAAGCTGGTCTGGAGTACATTTATCTATAGTATCATATTTGGTATGATAAAAAACAGGTTTTCCAATTATCATGATTGAGGGAACATTAGCAAAAATGAACGGTGGTAAATCGCTTACAGGAAGCTGCCTTGCCGATACATATGCTGCAGGTAATAAATTATATTTGAAAGTAGCATCCTTTACAATGGGCCAGAGCAACAAATTATCTGATACAAAAAGACCTCTTCTTTCATCGAGGCCTGTTTCCACGACACCCCCTTCGACCTGAATATACCATCCTTTCGATCCAAATCCGTCAAGCATAATGAAAGTAGCAATCTTTTTTACCATTTCTGGATACATGGAATGAAATTGGTAGGTTCCAATCAGGCCACACTCATGTCCAGTCCAACCGGTAAAAACAATTGTTTTATCCCTTTTTTCGAGTGGAGTGTGGGCAAAATGTTTAGCAAGCGCTATTAATCCTGCATTTGCTCCTGCGTTATCCACAGCCCCAGTAAAAGTGCTATCAACATGGGTACCTATTAAAATAATATCATCTGTTTTTCCAGGAAGAGTTCCGAGTATCATACTACTTGGTGCTTGTTCCGTTTTAACATCTAAGGTGAATTTAACAGTTATTTTTTTTTGATTTTGGGTACACAATGCTCTTAGATATTGGCCATCGAAATTGTTAACAGATAGGGCTGGTAATCTTCTTTTCCAACCCCTTACTTCATCGACTCCGACATAAGAAATTGAATCTAATGGAGAATTATTGGTAAAAATTGCCCCAAGAGCGCCCTTTTTCTTTGCTAAATTAAGAGAATTAAATAGATTAACCTGTTGAGAAGGTGCAAAGTTAAGAATCATAATTCCATCTATTAGCACAATTTTGTTTTCAACATCAACATGCTCAAAATCTACGGAAGTTCCGTATCCCGCATAGACCATTTCGGCAACAACTCCCTCAGGGTCGGTGTATCCACTTAGATGAACTGGAAAAGTTTCAATGATTTGATCGGAGGGTATTGAAGGAGTTCCCCCAGCAATCAATCTTAACTCTTGTTTTTCTGCCCACCAACGAGTAAATTTAAATTTATCTAATCTAACATCTGGTAATTTTACTTCCTTTAATTTCTGATAAATGTAATTTTCCGCTTTTACTGCAATTGTAGTTCCAGCTCTACGATAGCCAAATTCACATAGATCTTTCATAATTTGATAGATTTCTTGACCAGAGATATTTTCATAATCGGACATTTTTTAATTCCTCATATTTTCACAATATTTTAGAGTAATTAATTACATCGATTATTTTATAATTGTTTCAAATTATTAAAAAAGTTTAAGACTTTTTGTGTTAGCGTTGATTATAGTATGACTGATGTATTGGTAAAAAAGATAAAAGAAATGGTGAGGCTAAAGGAATTAGATGATCGAATGAAGGTTTTAAATGATATTATAAAAAATTCAGGAGATCAGAAAGCAATAGCAAATGCTAAAATGGGTATAGAGTTATATGAAAGAGAAAAAGAACAAATAAGGATTCGGGGGTTGCTTTTGTAATGATTGAAAAAGTTATTATGGAAACAACGGAAGGAGAAAAAATTGATCTTCTTAAGTTAGAGCAAGGTACTTATGGTCGATTTTTTGCTGACGAAATAGTAGAAGGAAATGATGCTATTGCGTATATAATTCTTACTGAAATGAAAATGAAAGATCTAAGATGGTGGGATAAGTTTTAATGGAGTTGATAAAATGGGAATAAAATAATAAAAATGATAAAGGGAAAATGGTATAATTATTCAATTGAAAGGTGTAGAATGAAAAAGTGGAAGTATATTGATAAGGGTATTAATGTATCAAATGGGTTTGAACATAAATATCTATATTGGAAAAAAATTGATGGATTTAATATAGATATTGGTAAAGATTTATATTGTTTGGTATTAGAATTGGAAAAAATGAAAATACGTGATGAATATGATGGAACTGTAGCGGAGAAACTATATTTGAAAATAAAAGGAAAAAATGATTATAGAATTCATGCAAAATGTACGGAGTGTGATATGACTGCGTGTGGGAATGGTATTGCCGAATTGCCTATGGAATCTTACGGTTCTGAGAATAAAAGAAGTGTAAAAATTAAGATTTTAATACCAATGAAAGTGTTTAAAAGAGAGTTGGAAAAAAATGTTAGGAATGAATGAAAGTTTAGCAAAATCAATAGCAACGTGTGTGAGATATTATTCAAATGATGTATCTATAAATGTAAGGTATTTTCCAACATTATTTTGTAATGGTGAAACAATTGGTGGCGACTTAATTATAACTGTGTCTGAGCATTACTTAATTGATGAGTGTTTTCTTGGATAAAATGGTATATGTTTTGTGAGCGAAGCGAATTTGATAACAGAATTGGAACAACATCAACACATAACCGCCTTTAGGCGTGTGTGTTCTGTGAGTGAGAATTCGCTTTTTGTAATATACAAAAAGTTATCAACAACCTATTATTTTAACTAATATTATATCGGGAAATCATGCAATCTTTAAATAATAAAAAATCAAAATATAAAATAAGCAAAAAGTAATAATAATAAAGGAAAAAGATTTATTGAAAATAAAAAAATTGAAATTGTTACAAATTGATGAAAATGTCAGAAGAAAAACCAAAACCAAAGAAAGTGAGGCTAAAGGGCTTTCCAATGCTTATAAATGGTCTTATCGATTCTGTAAAAGATACACCGGAATGTAAAGATATAATTAGAGGAATGAGAACGCGAGTACTTTTTAATAACCTAGAAGATAAAAGATTTGCATGTTTAGTCACGATAGACAAAGATCAGATAAAGGTCGAAGGAATAAGAAAAGAGGGCAAAGACTCTCTCAGTAGGAAAAAACTCTTCTATTGGGGCTATTGGGAATTTCCAGCTCTCGCAACCATGATGGGGGCTAGTACATGGAAATCTGGTAAGTGGATCAGAAAGATGGGTTCTGGTAAAGTAAAAGGTGCTTCACAAATAGCAATGGTGGGACAAGTCTTAGCCTTAGCAAGACCTCCAGAGCCGCCTGCTGAGAAAAAGGAATAAAAAGTTCTTTAATTTTAGGATAAGAAAATTTTTTTCTTCATTTTTTATTTTTAATTTTTTTAAACACCGCAATATCATATTTTATGATATTAAAATTTAGTTTTTAATGTACATTTCATTTTAATTGCTTGTAAGAATTATATTTAGAAAATAAATAAAGTTCATTATAATTATGAGAGTTATAGTAATAGAGTTTGGTTTTTCTGGACTTACATCTGCAGCTTTATTAGCTAAAGAGGGACATGAAGTTATTGTTTTTGAGCAACATGAAAAAATAGAAATTCCGCATAAATTTGAATTTTTTCGTGATGATCTAAAAACAAGATCAATAGAACACTTGTATAATTTTTTTAAAAAAGGATAAAATGCAGTGCTGAAGTGCCGCAACCAGATATGGGATTTGTTTAAATTCTCCCTCTTTTTTCTTGATGTAATCTATCTATTTCGTTTCTAATTTGTTCATATCTTTCTTTATTGATGGGAAATCTCAGCATTGATAGAACACCGATAAGTAAAACAACAGCCGGAAATATAAACATTAAACTTCGAAGTCCGATTACAGTTTGTTCATTAGCTAATTCGGGATTAAATACTGCCCATCCTATAATATTAAAGACTAAACTTATAGATAAAAATACCGCGATTGCAGTCAATCTATTCATTAAAATTAAAGACCCCATATATACTCCTTCTCTTCGGATTCCTGTTATTAATTCATCTTCATCAATAATTGCAGAGGCGGCTATTATGCGGAAAAACATCGCTCCTGAAATTCCTAATCCCACAAAAATATATGCGATAAAAGCTCCTATGATATCGTTAATAAACATAAACGGAACTAAAGTTATAATAAAGGTTATTAGTGCTATTACCATACCATTCTTCACTCCGAACTTCAGTGATATATATCTCCAAAATACTGTAAATAAAGCAGCAGAAATAAACGAAACCCCCAGAAGAAGAGATAAGATAAATGAACTTTCAATATGTAATACGAACCTTCCATATAAAGGCGTAATTACCGGTAAAATACCAAACACATAATAAATAGTAAAGTATGCAACAAGATTTTTTCGAAAAGCCTTATTTTCCAATGAAATTTTTATTGAAGATATTATTCGGGGAGCTTTTTCGGTATCTTTTAGATATTCCAACCGCTCTTTTATCCCGAATTTAATAAATATTCCTCCTGTAACCCCGGTTATAATCGCTATAAATATACCCGCATAGATATAATTCACAGCATATTTTGAATCGGTATAATTGGGAATAAAAAAACTCGGTGCTAGATATGCAAAGATCAAAGCTATTATTCCGATGATTTGAATAATGTTATTTGCTCTTGCTCTCTCTTCTAAGTTTTGATACATTTCTGGAAATAAGGCCATTGTATTCAAGCTATACATATTAAAGAAAAATTCAAACACAAACATCATAATAAGAAAATAAATAAAGATGGTAATATCAGGTCCGGAAGGCGGAGTCCATAAAAAGATTAATATAATGGATGTGGGTATTATTCCTACGATAATATATGGTTTTCTTCTACCCCATTTCGATTTGGTTCGGTCTGATAAGGCTCCTAATAAAGGGTTATTAAATACGTCCCACAAAGACCTCAAAATAAATCCTAATGTAATCCAATTGATATTTAAACCAACGATAGTAAAGTAAAAAGTAAATAATAAAAATGAAATAAATTGAGAGGCTACAACATCAGCAAAATAGGCATTACTATATGCCAGTATATCGGTAGTTGAGTGTCCTTGGTTAGCCTTATCTTTTGGAATGCTCATTTATATTACTCATTATATTTTCTGTATAAAATAAATTTACAGTATAATATTAATTTCATTTAATATAAAATAAATAAAAATTAGAACTAAGCTTAGTTTATAAACGCATAATCTAACATTGAATTAATTGATTTATTCGCTGATCTGTTTATTCAATTTTTTTAGGTATACTTTTGCCGGTTTATCTTTCGGGTCTATTTTTAGAGCATTCTCAAGGCATTCAATGGCTTTCTGAGGATTTCCATTATTATTATATGCGATTCCTAAATTATAGAATGCAGTAGAATTACGGGGATCCGTCTTAACAGCCATTTCATAACACTCTATAGCCCTTTGGATCTTCCCGATATCTTTATAAGCGAATCCCATATTATTCCAAACCTCAGATGATTTTGGATTGAGACTAACAGACTTTTCATAGCTTTCAATGGCTTTCAGTTTCTTCTCTAATCTATAGTATGCACTTCCCATTTCATACCATATTACGCTATCATCAGGATCAAGTCTAATTGATTTATTAAAGTTGTCGATTGCATTCTTGAAATCTCCAGTGCCTTTATAAATACGCCCTAAATTTTTCCAGGCATTCACATATTTGGGATCAAGTTTAGTAACTTTGGTAAAGCTCTCGGCAGCGTTTTGGCCATCATTTGTTTTGAGATATGCCAGGCCTAAGTGAAACCATGCATTTTTATCCTTCGCATCGAGTTTCACTGCTTGATTAAAGCTTTCAATTGCTTTTTTATAATTTTCTAACTTACTATATCCTATTCCGCTGTTAAACCAAGCCATATTATCTTGGGTGTTGATATTAATTGCCTTTTCGCAGCATTGAACCAACATTTTATAGTTTCCTACGTTCTCATAGGCTGCGCCGAGATTAATCCATATGTCGCTACTATCAGGATAAATTTTAGCTGCCTTTTTAAATGAATCAATCGCCTCTTTAAATTTTCCCGCATCGAAGTAATTAACTCCGGCATTAACCCACTCTGAACCCGTTTTACCTTCAATTTTTTTTTGCATGTGAAATCAAAATCTCTAATAACAATCATCTTATAAAACTTTAATTTTTTAAAAAAATTAGAAAACAAAATATAAAACTTAAATTTAAAATATTTTTGCATGAAAGATTGGATTTAATATGACGATTATCAGGCCAAAAATTCAATTATTAGATGAGGCACATAAAAAACAAATTTTTATTGAAGCTAAAAGTATTCTTGAAACTCTTGGAGTCTATATTGAAAATCAGGAAGCAATTGAATTGTTAAACAGCAATGGAATAAACCATAAAGATTCGCGCTATTTCATTCCATCTGATTTAGTAGATAAGTGTTTAGGAGATGTACCGTCCGAAATTGTTTTATATGATAGAGAGGGTGAAGAAAGCCTCTCCCTGAAAGGTGATAATTCCTATTTTAATCCCGGATCTGCGGCAATGCATATTATAGATGAGATTACCCGGCAGAGAAGACGTGCAAATTCCCAAGATTTTATCCGCTTTTCGAAAATTGTGGAGCAATTAAAGTATATTGAGGCCCAGAGTACCGCTTTAATATGCCAAGATATCCCATTGGAGGCTCAAGATTGGCATAGGTTATTTATCTGCTTAACAAATTGCTTTAAACCCATCATTACAGGGACATTCCGTAAAGAGAGTTTCGTAATTATGCGAAAGCTCCTTCTAGCCTGCCGACTCTCTGAGGATGAGTTAGCGAGAAAACCGTTGGCAATCTTCGATGCTGCTCCCTCTCCACCCTTAAAATGGACGGATCTTACAACCCAAGCCATAATAGACGGAGCGAAAAGCATGATTCCTATTGAATTTGTTTCAATGCCTTTAGGAGGTGCAAATGCACCAATAACTCTGATTGGTTCAATTACACAGTATTGTGCTGAAAATTTAGCGGGGACTGTAATTTCTCAATTAACAAAAAAAGCTGCGCCAATAATATGGGGGGGGTCACCTTCTATGATGGATATGAAATACGGAACAACCCCTATGAGCGCTATTGAGTCGATGATGGTAAATATCGGAGGTGTTGAAATGGGCAAATTTTTGAAGTTACCAACCCACGCTTATATGAGTGTAAGCGATTCTATGGTTCCAGATACTCAAGCCGGATTTGAAGCGGGTATGGGTATTTTGCTTGGAGCTCTTGCTGGTATTAATGTAATTTCTGGTCCCGGAATGTTAGAGTTTGAAGCTACGCAAAGTATTGAGAAATTATTAATAGATAATGAAATTGTAGGGATGGTAAAAAGATTTATTTCTGGAATTGAGGATTATGGGTCACCCTTTGCCTCTGAAATTTTAAAAGATTATGAAAAAAAGGAACAATTACTTTCGCATCCGACTACCAAGAAGCTATTTAAGAAAGAACTATTTTTACCGAGTTCAATAATTAATAGAATGTCTTACAATCTATGGAAAAATTCTGGAGCTAAATCGATTGGAAAAAGAGCATTAGATGAAGCTTCTAAATTGATAAATAAGGCTCCAATAAAGCCAATTGAGAAAAATTTGTTAAATGAATTAGATAAAATAGCTTCTACTAATTTGAAATAATAAGGCTAGCAATAATTTTATATAAATTTAAAACAATTTTTTAAAATAATAATGATAGCTAAAGTTCTTTCAAAAGAACAGATTGATCAAATCCATCAAGCATCTATAGAAATTTTAGAAAGAATAGGGGTTTTTATTCCTCATGATGAGATATTAAAACGTTTTGAAAATTATGGAGCTATTGTAAATCGTCCAGAAAAAAGAGTAAAAATTCCAAATGAATTAGTAATGGAATTTATTTCCAAAGCAGGTAAAAAATTTACAATTTATGGCCGTGATTTATCTAAAAAAGCAGAATTCGGAGTAGGAAAAAGGAATTACAATACAACGGCTGGTCAGGCATTTTGGCTTGATAATATTGGTGAAAAAAGAAGGTATGCAACTATGAATGATGTTTCTAAAGCCGTTAAATTCGCTGATTCTTTAGAATATATAAATATCCCAGGAGCAATGTCTGATCCTCATGAAATTCCTGTTGTATGGCGATGTGTGGCTGTAGCTTTCGAAATGATTAAAAATACAACCAAACCTATCACATTTTGGTTTTATGATAGAGCTTCCACAAAATGTATTGTAGATTTGCTCATTAAGTTGAGGGGAGATGAGAAAAAGGCAGAAAAATATCCTTTATTTTATCCTTTTCTTGAACCTATCAGTCCTCTAAGTTTCCCGTTTAATGGTATTGATCTTTTATTTGAGACTGCCCGGTTAAATCTTCCAGTTCCGATTGGACCAATGGCCCAGATGGGCATGTCAGCTCCATCGACTATTGCAGGTACTATGGCTCAAGAAAATGCAGAAATTTTAGCGGGTATATGTATAACTCAACTCATACGAGAAGGAATGCCGGTTTGTTATGGAGGTATATGCCATGCATTTGATATGCAAACTGTTCAATTAATCTTCTCTGGTCCTGAGCAAGCAATATTTAACGTTGCAATGACCCAGATGGGGAAGCATTATGGATTTCCTGTATATGTTAATGCTGGATTGACGGATTCCAAACGTCCTGATGCTCAAGCAGGTCTGGAATGCGGGGTGACATTAGCATTAGGAGTTGCTGCTGGAGCAGATATTTTTGGCCATATGGGAATTTGTGGAGTAGATCAGGCAAGTTCATTGGATATTCTTGTCATGCAATCCGAAATCATTTCTTATATAGAAAGTACAAATAGGTATATAAAATATGAAGATGAGAATTTCGCCATAGACATTATTGAAAAAATAGGCCCAAGAGGTTCTTTTATTGACAAGCAGCATACTCGAAAACACTTCAAAAAAGAATTATGGTTTCCAACTCTCTTGGACAGAAGATATTACAATGCTTGGAACGAAAAAGGAGCAAGTGATATGGAACAGCGTTGTAATGAACGAAAAAAAGCAATTTTAACTAATCATGAACCAGAGCCGCTGGCCGATGATTTAGTCTATGAACTTGAAAAGATTGTTGAAATGGCAAAGCGAAATTTGACTCTATTAAAGTAATAATCGCCTAAATCTTTCCAAGAATAATTATAAAAAATAAAAGAGAAGTCAATAAAAATGACTTTTTCTATCATAGTTTTATTTTTGATCTAATTTTGGTTCATAATCCTTTGGATCTAATAAAAAGAAAAATAAGAGTCCTATATTCTGAATTATTGCCATAAAGATAAAAACTACCATAAAACTCGCAGTAAGACTAAATATAATTCCTGTTATAAGTAATCCCATTACTACTCCGATGTTTGCGAACATCATACAAATTGCAAAAAACGTTCCAATCATTTCTGGATGTTTTTTGGACATTTGTCCTGCTACAGCAGTATATGTAGATAATCGCAATCCCATCGCAAATCCGATTAATGCAGCAAAAAACAGTAGCATTCCTATTCCAATTAAGTTTACATCAATCAGTATTAATAAAATAGTAATTGTTGAGATTAAGAAGGTTATATAAACACCAATCTTCCTTGATAAAAGATCGGAGATTCTGCCTCCTAAAATAGATCCAAGCATTATTCCCGCGCTTGTAATAAGTCCGATATTTGCTTGATAGATGTAAATACTCGTTTCAGTTCCTCCCAAGGATAAAGACCCTCCAGGTTTAAATTCAATTAAGTTCATCTGAATTAAGATATAGATCGATAAGAAAATAAAAACTACTTGGTTAAGCAGAGAATTGAAAACTGAATAGAAAAATAGCTTCCAATCTCTACTGGTATTAAACATATTTTTAAGATGTAATCCTAGTTTAACCTCAAGAGGAGCTTCTATGGCCTTAACTGTAAGAATTAAAAAAGCAGTGATAATTAATAAAATTCCCATTAGAACAAACACTACTTGTACAGTTAAAACTTCGATTATAACCACTAAATATAGGAAAATCGGACCCCCAGTTATAGTCCCAATCGCCCTAGTTGAAAAACAGAGACCTTGAGTTCTTCCCAGTTTTTCTTTGGGACAAATATCGAGAAGAAAAGCATCGGTGGCCGTATCAATCATATATATACTTACAAAGATAATAAATCCAAAGAACGCACTCACCATTAATATGTTAGTTGGGGTTATAAAGAGAGGGAAAAGAAAGAATAGAACTCCAGAAATTATTCCTGAAACCAAAATCCAAGGTTTTCGTCTGCCCATCTGTTTGGTACCAATCTTATCTGTCACCAAACCATAAAGGATTTTTAATAAAGTAGGTGCTGATATTATAGTTGCTAAAAAGGCGAGATCTGATGCATCTAATGCTCCCATATATCCTATCAAAAATATTGGGAGGAGTATCGCGAAAATACTTATGACTAATCCCTGCATTAAATAATTTATAGAAAAGATAATTGTATAAAAAGATTTATATTCCTTTAATTCCTCTTTATTGCTCATTTTTAATTAATACCTCCAATTAAAAATTAAATTAATATTAAAATTAATTGTAAATTAATTCTTTGTATATTTAAAATTAATTAATTGTCTGAAATCTATACTGAAAATATTTATATATCTATTGATTTAAATATCTTTATGTTCAAGAAATTTGTAGGGCCTTCAAAATTTATTAATTTAAAAGAGATTTATGACGAATCGACATTAGAAATTGAAGTCAGCAGGGATGAAATAATAGAAAGTAATGCAAGGAAAGGTAAAAAT
>JAHQWS010000292.1 GCA_029856295.1 Promethearchaeia archaeon | reverse complement strand
GACTTATCTCCAAAGGGATCGAAAAGCCAAGAACTGCTGATTAAATGCTTAAATTCTGCTTCTGGATCTGTAAACAATATATTTTCATCGCATGGCAATGCCTGTGTTATGTGAACTCGCGATTGGTATCCTATAATTCCCATTTAAGATCTCACTTTGCTTCTATTCGTAAATAATTTCTAATATCGTAAATATTTAAACAAAAAAAATGAAGTTAAACTTTCTAATTTAACAATTGTATGAGGTTGATAAAAGAACCTACTCCATCGTTGATTTTTCCCGTATTGGTCTTTTCTTGAACTTTTTTAAATAATTCCAAACTGGTATGAGGTTTCGAACCAATATATAAAAAATAATAAGGTGTCAAACCCAAAATAGTGGTAAACTTACGTAAATGAGTGTTTTTATCTTGGGTCGTTGCTGTATAATAGGCAAGATCAAAATACAGGGCGACTAACTCCAAATAATCACGCTCAGATTTTAAAGGTGTTCGAGTGTATCTCTTCATCCGTTTTCGAATGATAGTAATGATTTTTGAGCTCATCCCTCTCTGTCGTATTTCATGACATTTTTTGCAGAGTTTTTCCATGGAATCTCGAAAAAATTGGGATTCTGTACATATTACGAATCCGAAATCCTTATATAAAACTTGATTCTTCTTCATATCAAAATTGCTTGGATCGACTACCAATAAAAAAGATTTACCTAGATGTTCCATTTTTTTACCTCTTGAATCCTTTTTTATTGCTGTTTTTTGATTATTGCGATTACTCCCTAAAGATTCAAATGAATTAATAATCTCTTGCGTTCTATTTATCATCAGCTCCTTTGAAAAGGGTAAATCCGGTGCATCAAAAGCAGGACTAAGCGAATTAACCAAGGTTATCAAGTTATTGGCAGTATGGTTCAAACTCTTGATATCTTTAATATCAAATAGACCTTCTTGGGGTTTTATTCTGTTAATTATCCAAACGAATAACTCATAAGCTTCCTCGATCTTGTGCATTATTTGTGGATCAATCTTATTGAAATAAAGTAGGCATGCTACTTTAGAAGTAGATAGTAGAAGCTCATCCAACATTACCCGAACGTCTTTTAAAAAGTATTGATTGTTTTTTTTATACGTATTTTTTACTACATTCCTTATATTTGAAACTATAAACCTAACATCTTGATTATTTGTCAAAATCATTAACACATTATTTTATAACTTATTATTAAAGATGAGATTATATCGTAATTATTTAAAGAAAAAAGTCTGATCGGGTACAAAAATCAGTAATTTTAAATCTGGACTAGTTACATAAATTTTTTTTGAAAAGAAAAAATTTTAAAAAAGAAAAAAAATTTCTTTAAGATTTTTTAATTCGGTCATTTTTTAATCCCCCCAAAAATTAAATTTACCTCTACTTAAAATACATTTTGGATCTAGCGTCTTTTTTATAGCTTTCAATGTTTTATAATAATCTGGTAAATAAGCTTCAATTTCAGCCATAATTTGAGATGCCATTTGTCCCATCATGTACCATTGTGCGCCCCATTTTGTTACCATTTCCATATAAGATTTCCATAATTTAAGATTGATCTCATCAAATTCTTCATGAATTTCTCCGTCATAATAACTTGGAAAACTTGTAAATCCGCATGTTAACTCTACATTATTGCCGTCGATCAAAAAAATTGGTCCGCTTCCTGATACGGGGCGCATACCAGTTATTTTCATAAAAACTTCCATATCTTTCGAATGCTCCATATCCCATTGCTCAATTTCAGCTAAATATTTCGGATACATATTAGCTGGAACAAAACATTCGCAAGATAGCGGTTCGAGAGCAGGAACCATACCCCATAAATTATGATAGAACTGCCAATGTCCTTGTTCGGCATAATGCCATTTAGCTATATTACCATCGGAGATTTCCGGACCTAAAGGTTCGCATTTATTATTATTTACAATGATATCATCCAATTGTTTAACTTTTTCATCTAATTCAGTTTCAGAGTTGGCTTCAATTGTATAAAAAATTATTCCTCTTTTTCTCTTCAATTGCTCCCACATAGGCATCATTCCATATTCTACACCCAATCGAACGATAAGATCCATAATATACATCAAATCATAGACATCAATTCCTTTACGTCTTACGTCCAACATGATTTGAGAAGATACTTCTCTATCTTTACGGGGTAATAAAAAGCTTTTATATGCAGCAAATGGCGGTCTTGGAAAAACTTGTAGTGAGACTTTCGTTTTTACTCCTAAAATTCCGTTATCGCCGCAAAAAAGTCCAGCTAGATCGGGGCCGTTTCCGAATCTATTGAATGGAGTTTTAGAGAACTTATTTGCCTGGGATCCAGTTTCTATTATCTCTCCAGTTGGTAATACAGCTTCCAAGGAAACCAATTGATTAGAACACGCTCCATACTTGGCACATCCACCCCCTCCAACAGACTGATGGGAGATTCCACCCCCTACAGAGGCCGTCATTCCAGACCCTGGACCCATACATCCGGTATAAAGCCCATAATGACATAAATATTCATCCAATTTCCCCCATGAGATTCCCGACTCTACTGTAACTATAAGATTATCCTCATCTAAATTTACAACATTATTCATTCGTTTCATGTCAAGTACAATTCCGCCATCTCCTATTGGTTTACTTCCTCCAAATTCATCATCCCCTCCGCCACGTGGGGTAACAGGGATATTTTCTTCGTTGGCTACCTTAAGTATTTCTGAAATTTCTTGAGCATCTTTAGGCCGGATCACATAATCAGGAACGCCCTGCAAAACGGGGTCAACAACTCTCGAATACGAATGTCGAACTATTAGGCTATTTGAAATATACTTTTCGGTTACTATTTTTTGTAGTTTTTGATATATTTCGGTCATTTTTGATTCCTTATATTTATTTTTATACTATTTATAGCTATTCTTAGTTTAATTTTAATAAAATAGTATTTATAAATTGTTTATTAATTACATATTAAGATAGTTACATTTTTTATACTACCTTTTTATAGTTTTTATTTTCTTTCTTAACCTTTTTATAGTTTTTATTTTCTTTCTTAACCTTTTTATAGTTTTAATTTAATTGAGAGAAAAAAAATTTTAAAAGTTCTTTAAAAAAAGAATAATTATTACCATAAGTTCAACAAAACCTTTTCCTTTTTCGCTCTTTTGTGTATGGAACCTCACTGAAATATTTATCTAATAAATGTCTAGCTATATCTTTACCTTTTATATGTATGTCTCTTAATGGCTGATATTGTTCAATTTCTTTCGTAATTTCATCAATATCCATTTTTTAGCCTCCAATAGTATATTTCTAATAATTCATATTGATTTTAATAATTGTTTCGATAAAAAAAAAAGAAAAGTGGGATTCATTCCCTTTTTTATAAAAGTTTTTCTTTAAGCCAATCTGGTAGCATAAAACCGAAATAAAACGATAAAGCGCTTACATCTAATATAATTCTAGCTATTATGAATAATTCTGGCACAATTGAATCGAGAAAAGCACCTATGGTGAAAAGGATGAAAGCTATGATGAGAAATTTCGCTTTTAATTTGATTTCTGGATTTTCAGTTCTTAAAGATTGTTTACCGAATAAGATTCCTGTTATTACAACGGCAAGTAAAAAAATAACTAAAAAAATCTCAATGTAGATCCCATAAACTACTTGAAAGGGTGTTTCAAACGTTCCGATTAAATTTGGTTGCGTAAAGAGGAAATAAAAGAAAATTATCTCAAATATTATGCCAATAATGAGGAATATGATTAAAATAAATTTCTGCTTCTCCTTATAAGCTAAATCAGTAAATGCCTTTAACCATACCAAGAGAAAAAAAGGCATTGCTGAGGTACCAATGATAAAATTAGCCTCTATACTGAGGATGGTATTTGTAGTAAGAACTAAAATTAGATTTATTGAATCTGGCCACCAGGGAGTTGATAAACCTATCCATGTGAGGCCAACAAGAAGAAATTGATTGGTTTTATGTTCAAAATATTTGATAAGAATTTTCACTCCTATAATAATAGAAATTATAACAAACGTTAGGCTAAAACTGCCTTGTAAAATCTCTGTCAATCCAATTTGCATATTTATTCACTGACCCTGTTTATTCTTTTTCGAGAAATGGAATGAGTATATAATAAATTATTTAAAAAGTATATAAATCTTTTATAGGGTATACTGGAAAAAATATTAAACTAATATTAGAAACTCTGCAAAATATAAAAAAATATACAATCTTAGGAATTTTATGCGGTAGTTTAATAATTCCTATTTTATTTGGTATTTACATCGAGTATCTCTTTATACGAGAGTTAAATACAACTGTCATTATCGTGTTAGTTTTGGGTTTAGTCGGATTTCTTTTAATAGGTAAATTAATAGCGGTTTATGGTTATGATTTTCCGAGCTTTGAAGCAATAAAAACGCAAGACGTACTTAACGCTCTAATCAATAGAAAAAATAAAGCTATTATATGGATTTTTTTACCGATGATTATGGTGATAGAGGAGCTAATTTTTAGATTTTATATGATTGGATTTTTAGTGAATCAGGTAGGATTAGATGTTATTTCTGCTATTTTAATTTCAAGTGTCTTATTTTCTCTCTTTCATATTCATATTTGGTTTAGATTTAAGAATCGAAGGATATTATTAATAAATCTCGGTGATTCTTTTTTATTGGGATTATTTAATGGATACATTCTATTAACTTTGGGGATAATCCCATGTATCTTAATTCATTATGTTTTAGTACTAATTCTTTATTACACCATCTATAAAAAACATTTTAAAGCAAATTTAAATTCAAATTAAAAAAAAATAGAAATAAATAAAGTTTTTAAGAAAAAAACTAACTCTTCCTTAAAAGTTTTTTATCTACTTTCCCGACTGAAGTCAGAGGCATCTCCTTGACAAATTCGATATATTTAGGAATCTTATAATTAGCAAGATTTTCTTTAGCATAATTCAGAATATCATTTTTAGTTTCTTCTGAAGCCTCGTATCCCTTCTTCAAAAGTACATATAACTTAACAAATTCGGAGCCAGGACGATCTGGGTTAGGGATCCCAACAGTGGATGCAAGCTCGATTGCGGGATGTTTATTCAGCTTATCGTCAACTTCTACGCTGAACACCTTAAATCCGCCAACAATTATCATGTCCTTTGTGCGATCTACTATAGTGACATATCCATCCTCATCCATTATACCCACATCTCCGGAATAAAACCATCCATCAACTAAAGCATTTTTAGTTTCTTCCGGCTTATTCCAATATCCTTTAAATATTTGGGGCCCTCTTATTGCGATCTCCCCCGCCTCACCAATAGCAACCTCTTTTTCTCTATCGGTTACATCTACAATTTTAACTTCCGTACTTGGAAAAGGAACACCAACAGTTCCTACTTTCTTTGGACCGAGAAAAGGGTTCATTGTGACACCTGGAGATGCTTCTGTCATACCATATGCCTCAATAAGTTTGCCCTTGCCAACTAATCCTTCAAATTCATTAATTGCCTGAGAAGGAAACGGAGCAGCTCCCGAAATAAAGCCGTTCAAGGCACTAAAGTCTAGTTTTTTAAACTTTCGGTTAGAAAGAAGCATGATGTATAATGTTGACACGTTATACATAAGCGTTATTTTTCCTTGATATTCCTTCATTTTATTGGAAATATAATTTGTATCACGGGGATCAGCAACTAAAACTTGGGATGCCCCATTGTAAATTGATTGAATGCAAAATTGCATCCCAGCTAAGTGAAAGAATGGAAATCCGGATATATAATAATCCACTCCAGGGTTAACAGCCGGTCCAAACCAATGTTCAACGATTTGCAGCATACAGCTTAAATTTCTATGAGTTAAAATTGCTCCCTTAGGGAGTCCAGTAGTTCCTCCTGTATATTGAAGTAATAAAACATCTTCTTCAGGATTAATTTTAACGTCTGGAGATTTATCACCCGGGTAATTTGCCAGAATTTCATTAAAGGTGAAAAACTTTATTCCCTCAACAGGCTCTACTTTGCCAAATGGGATTCTTCCTATTTTTATCAGTTGTTCTTTCATCTTTGGATCTAAATCTATTAGATCAGCAATGTTAGTAGTAATTACACGTTTAACATCAGTTTCTCCCGTAGCAAGTGCTTCTCTTACCTTTTCTTCGTATAAAGAATCCATCGTTAATATGGCAACGGCTCCGCTATCTTTTAATTGATATACTATTTCTTTTGGGCTCAAAAGAAAATTCACTCCTGTAGAAGCGCAACCAGCATAAAAAGTTCCAAATAAGGCGATGATATATTGTGGAGAATTAGGAAGATTTAGCGCAATTCTATCACCTTTCTTTATTCCATTTTCTACGAGAAAATTAGCGAAACTATTAACATATTTTTCAGCTTCCTGATAAGTTGCACAACTTCCTTGAAAATCGTAGCAGAGACTGTTAGGGAACTTACGAGTAGTATCCTTAAACGCTTGATCAATCGAATTAATAGTAAATTCAAGTTCCGGTTTAACATGATCGTCATATGATTTTAACCATATCTTTGATGCATAAGGACTTTCATTAATTTTTTGTGTCATTATTAATCATTTAATTTTATACTTTTTATTGAATTTGATAAAAATTAATATAAAACATTAGAATTTTTCACTATTTAAAACTATTCATGTAAATTCTGGATAATTATATAATCGTCGTCTAAGTAATACGAATTCAAATATTATAATAAAATTGAAAGATTGAAGCTAAAATATAAAAATAAAAAAGCTTTGTATCAAATGTTAAATTATGGAAGGTATGGGGAATAAAGAAAAAATTGTATTAATAGGCGCTGGATCTTTACAGTTTGGTCTGGGAGCAGCGGGCTGCGTTTTAAATAGCAAAGTATTGGAAGGTTCTACTATATCTCTTCACGATATTAACGCAGAATCGCTTGATTTGGTGTATCAAGCTTGCAAGGCTGCAATTGATGAGAAGAAATTGGATTTCACTTTAGAATCTACAACAAATCGTAGTGATGCTTTGAAAAATGCAACCTTTATCATTAACTCAATAGAGGTGGCTCCTAGGTTTGTGCTATGGGATCAAGACTATGAAATTCCTCGCAAATTTGGAAATAGGCAGGTTTTTGGTGAGAATGGGGGTCCTGGGGCCCTTTTTCATTGCTTAAGAGTAATTCCTCCAATTCTTGAAATTTGTGAGGATGTGAAAAAAGTTTGTCCTAATGCTCTTTTCATGAATTTTTCCAATCCCATGAGTAGAATTTGTCTAGCAATCAAACGAAAATTTCCTTCACTTAAATTTGTCGGTCTTTGTCACGAATATCATCATCATGAATTAATAGTGAGTAGAATTCTTGATACTCCTCTCTCAAATTTGGAGATTTTAGCAGGAGGTTTAAACCATTTTGGTGTCATTTTAGATATTAAGTATAAAGATACCGGCAAAGATGCTTATCCAGAGATTCGTAAGAAAGGTCCAAGCTATCTTCGATCTATAAAGACTATGGATGGTCATAATATAATGATTTATATTTTGGAAAAATATGGTTATATTCCGTATACCACGGATAGCCATTATGGAGAGTATATACATTGGGCATGGGAGATCGCAGATATGGGAGGTATAAAAAACTTTAAAGACACATATATGGCCAGTATTGATTATGCAAGCAATAAGATAGCTAAATTAATTCAGAGAGGGAGAGGAGCAAAACTTGTGAAGCCTGATGACGAGCGGGCAATTCCAATTATCGAAGAGATTTTAACAGATTCAAATTATCAGGAGGCATCAGTTAATCTACCTAATGAGGGTGTCATTCCTAATCTTCCTAGTGATCTTGTAGTAGAGTGTCCAGCCATAGTCAATAAAGATGGACTTCATGCTGTTGAATTAGGAGAATATCCCAAGGGTCTTGCAGGTCTTTTAAGAAATCAAGCTACAGTACAAGACCTTGTCATTGAAGCCATTCTTTCTAAATCAAGGGAAATCGCGCTGCAAGCTCTTCTCGCTGATCCGGTAGTTGATAGCTATACGCAGGCAGAGAAGATATTGGATAAAATGCTGCGTGTTCAATCTGATTATATCAATTTAGAATGAATCGATAATTGAAAAATCTTTTGCAAATTTCAGCAAAAAAATATCATTTTATACTAAAAGTGAATTACAATAAGAATTACAAAAGTATTATTTTAGAGAGTGAAAATAATCCTATAAAAATGGTATAGATTGGTATAATATATTGCCATATCTTATTGGGTAAGACTCTAACTAGATATGGTGATATAAGAGCAGCTATAAATCCCCCTGTGAAAATTGAGGGTAATAGAACTAAATCTAATTTAATCCCCACAAAACTTAACAAGAGAAAAGTTATAATACCCGTGATAGAAACTAAGGATTCAGCAAATGAGACAATAGCAGTCGCACTTTTTTCATAAACACCAGAAAGAATTTCACCCATGGTAATTACTGGTCCGTAGCCCCCTCCTCCAATGCCTTTATTAAAACCTGCTAATACAGAAAAAGCTATCATCATTTTCATCCTTGGATTAGATTGTTTAAGTTTTCCTATTTTTAGTTTAAAGATTCCAATGAAACCCATCGCGAGTACTAATATTGAAACATAGAGCTTTATCAAATCATCAGAAAACTTTAATGAAAAATATGCAAGGTATACGGATGTAAATATTGCTATACATCCAAAAAAAGCAATAATAAGAGCCACCTTAGTAGAATCATTTAAAGGAAAAAATCTATATTTAACATTTCCAAACTCATGATCAAAAAACGTATCAACTACTCCTGTTACAGCCTCTGAAATTAAAAGAGCAGGTATTACTTGTAGAGGATTATATCCAAATAAAAATAATAATGGAGCTAGACAAGTACCAAAACCCATACCCGCCGAAGAGTCCATTGTTTCAAATAAAAAAGCTAATATTACAATATACCATATTAATTCAAACATAGACTTCCACTTTCATAAAAATATATAGAAGATATACATTGTTAAAAAATAAATCATCAACGCAAAGATTACTTTCTTAATTGAACGTTTTTCCAATCTTATTCTTTCCATAATTTTTTTTTCATCCAATTCTCTAGCTTCTTTTCCTATATCCCATCCTTTTGGCATTTTTAATCACTATTCTGAAATTCTTTATAATGTGTCCTAATTATATATGATTATATATAATTAAAGATAATTAAGAGTAATTAGGAGTAATTAATATATAAATATTTCCCATTATTTCTGTCAATTCATAAAGAAACCTAAAATATTTTTTTTGATAAAAAAATGATTTAAGAAGGGACTTTTCATCATAATGCCTTCAGAACGAGAGGAATTTCATCATTTAACCGATCTGTCTTAATCTAATCATCATAAGACACAAATTTTCCACAAAAAGGCATAATTCTTAGCTGTTCATCTAATTATAATATAATTTCAAAATAAACTTAGAATAATATTGAATGCAGGCCATTTATTAAGTGCTTATTGTGGATAGAATTTGAGATTACTCAATCCCTTAATATAACTGACATAATTCAATCCAAACATCCACAATAATATAGTAGGGCCATTTCTCAGATAAAATATAACTTGTATGATTTAAAATATGTATAAGTGATAAAAATAATTCAGATTTAAATATTCCCGTTGAGAATTCCCATTTTTCACCCTTTATTGTAAAAGAAAAGTTATCATATGAAATAGAAAAGATATAAATATAATTTATCCTTAATTTATTCATAAAATTTAAAATATGATTTAATACATGTCGACTGTAAAACTAATATATTTCCGTTGGCAGTGGCTTTGGCGCGCATAAGGACGCGCTTCTCATAAGTTAAATCATATTTTAATAACTTCGTTCTTTAATACTTTTTTCAAATTCTCAGAAAGTATTAAAACTATTTTCTAATTGTGCGTTATTATATTGAACTCCAATATATTAAGGTTACATATTTATAGCGTGTTATTGAAATAAAATTAAATTATAGTAGATAATGTGAGTTTGTTGGAAGAAAAAATAATATATGAAAATATGGAATATAAGCCTAACAATCATAAAGAATTGATTTTAATTGATAGAGATAAAGAAGGAAAGCTGAATGAATTGGTATTTAAAAAAATGATAGAATTAATTAATAAGAGCAGATCTTACATGCTCGGACCTGAAAAAGCCGTTACTGCGAGATTTATTTCGAAATACTATATGAATGTGTATGAGATCCTTAAGGAAGTCATTAAAAAAGAAAGTAATGAGTTTTGAGTAATATGTCTGAAATAGATATTATTGAAGGATTACGGAAAGCTATTAATCATGTTCATCTCACGGAAGGAGAAGCAGGAGAGATCATGAGAGATATTATGAGCGGTAATGTTACAAGTGCTCAATTAGGTGCCTTCCTCACAGCCCTGGCTATAAAAGGAGAGACTATTGAGGAAATCACTGGTTTTGCCCGAAATATGAGAAATTTTGCTAACAGAATTCAACCTCAGGTTAAAGGGGACCTACTTGATACTTGTGGTACTGGCGGTGATTTAATAAAAACATTTAATATAAGCACTATTACTGCGTTAGTTGTAGCAGGAGCGGGCATTCCAGTTGCTAAACATGGAAATAGAGCAGTAACAAGCAAATGTGGGAGTGCTGACCTTTTAGAAGGTTTGGGAGTGAATATCAACTTAGATCCAGAGGGAGTAAAAAATTGCATAGAAAAAGTTGGAATTGGATTCATGTTTGCTCCACTTTTTCATCCTGCTATGAAACATGCAATGCCTACAAGAAGGGAATTAAAGATTCGTACTATTTTTAATATTCTCGGTCCACTTACGAACCCTGCGAATGCAAAATGTCATACTTTAGGTGTTTTTAAAAAAGAATTAGCTCCTGTTATGGCCAAAGTTCTCAAAAATCTTGATGCCAATCATGTTTTTACCGTTTATAATTCATGCGGCATTGATGAAATTGCACCTGTAGGGATTAATTATATAACAGAATGTCATGATGGAAATCTTGAAACTTATGCAGTGACAAATGAAGATTTCAATCTACCCAAATGTTCGATTAATGATATACTTGCAGGGACTTTTGAAGAAAATTTAAAAATCGCTGTTGATATTCTAAAAAATCGAATTAATGGAGCAAAATTTAATACAGTCCTAATGAATGCCGCATTAGCTCTTAAGAGCGCGAATATAACAAGTGACTTTCAAGAAGGCGTTTCTATAGCGAAAAATACTATAGAATCTGGAAATGCATTCGAAAAGTTAGAACGTTTTATTGAAGTTTCTGGTGGAGATAGGACGAGATTAGATAATTTAAAATAATTAAACCAAGAAAATGATGCCAAATATTCTTTTAGAAATTTTAAAGAGTCGTAAGAAATCACTAGCTGAACAGCTTAAATTATTTCAATATCTAAACCCTGATGAATTAGGGCATGGAAGAAAAAAATTAAGTGAAGTGATTAAAATTAATGATGGGATTTCAATAATATCAGAGATTAAATCCACTTCTCCATCCCTGGGTGAAATTCGGAAAAATATGAATATTACAAAAGTAGCATACGCAATGGAGGAGTCAGGCGTTATTGGCCTCAGTGTTCTTACCGAACCGATATATTTTAACGGCTCATTCTTAAATCTATATTTAGCATTAAAAGGGACATCCATACCTTGTTTAATGAAGGATATTGTTTTTAGTGAAGCTCAATTTAAATTAGCCAAAGATATTGGAGCAACTAATATTTTACTAATAAATCTGCTTGGAAATCTCGAAGAAATGTATACATTATCAATAGATTTTGATTTGGAGCCATTAATCGAAATTCATGATATTGCAGAGATTAACGACTTGATCCATTTAATGGATATTGGCATAATTCCTCCATTAATTGGTGTAAATAACAGAGATTTAAAAACCTTAGAAGTTGATTTAAACACATCTAAACTACTTATTCCAAAAATTAAGAAATTATATGATAGTAAAGTCTCTGTAATTAGCGAGAGCGGGGTAAAATCCTTTGATGACATTAAATTTCTCCAATCATGCGGAGCAGATGGTTTTTTAATAGGATCATCTATAATGCAATCGAATGATATTAAACAAAAAATTCTGTATCTAAGGGGGATTCATTAATGGAGTATGTAAAGATTTGCGGATTAAAAAACTTTGAAGACGTTCAATTATGCATTAGTAATGGCGCAAATACCGTTGGATTTATCTATAATGTGCCTGATTCTCCTAGAAATTTGGAAGAAGCAGAAATGAATGAACTTCTTAATAAAATTCCGAAAGAAGTAAGAACTGTTTTGGTATTTAAACCTAAAACTGCTTCAGAAGTTATGGAAATTATGAATAAGATAGAAGCTGACCTTTATCAAGTACACTGTATTTTTAATATTCGATCTTTGGACAGCCTTTCAAATGATATTAAAAGAAAGTTAATAATTGCATTAAAAATAGATGAAGGGAATAAAACCTCAGTCATTCAAAAGATTAATCTTAGCTTTAACCAATTTTTTGCATTTCTACTAGATAGCAGCGAAGGTCGGGGAGTTGAATTTGATTACGATCTTGCATTAGAAATATTAAAAAAAACATATGGAACTAATGTTATCTTAGCTGGAGGAATCTCAATCGGTAATGTGGAAAATATCATTAAGATTCTAAATCCTTTTGGAATCGATGTTAGTAGTTCTTTAGAAAGTGAAAAAGGAATAAAAGATCCTAAAAAGATTAAAAATTTTTTAGAAAAATTAATTGAAATAAAACAAGAAATTGTAGTGTGAGAATAAATGGATTATATTGGAAAATATCCTAATGATTCAGGAAAATTTGGAGAATTTGGTGGGATGTTCGCCCCAGAAATTCTAATGCCCGCTCTTAACGAACTTAGCAAAGCTTACAATAAATATATCTTAGATGAGACTTTCCAAAAAGAATTTACACAAATTCTTAGAAATTATAGCGGGAGACCAACACCTTTATATTACGCAGCGAGATTAAGTAATGATCTCGGTTGTAAAGTTTATTTAAAAAGAGAAGATTTAAATCATGGTGGTGCTCATAAGATTAATAATGTTATAGGGCAAGCACTTCTCGCTAAAAAAATGGGAAAGACAAAATTGGTTGCAGAAACTGGAGCAGGACAGCACGGATTTGCAACCGCTATAGCCGGGGCATATTTTGGGATGAAGACAAAGGTTTTTATGGGAGAAATTGATATTAAACGACAGGCATACAATGTGTACCGTATGCAACTACTCGGTGCTGAAGTGATACCGGTAAAATTGGGTTCGAAAACTTTGAAAGATGCCGTAAATGAGGGGCTTAGATATTGGATTTCACATTTAAATGATACTCACTATTTAATGGGAAGTGTTGTAGGACCACATCCCTATCCTCTGTTAGTTAGGGAATTCCAGAGGGTGATTGGAAAGGAATTGAAGCAGCAAATACTTGAATTAGAGGGAAAGCTTCCAAATGCAATTATAGCATGTATAGGTGGAGGTAGTAACGCGATTGGTGCATTCTATGACTTTATTAATGATGACGGAGTCCAATTAATAGGAGTTGAAGCAGCAGGGGAGGGAAAAGACACAAATAAGCATTCAATCGCTTTAGGGCTTGGTAGAAGAGGAGTTTTACATGGGTCTTTAATGTACTTACTTCAAAATGAGTACGGTAATATACTTGAAACTCATTCCGTAAGCGCAGGATTGGATTATCCGGGTGTAGGACCGGAACACTGCTTTTTAAAAGAGATTGACCGATTACGGGTCGGAGAAGCTACGGATACTGAGACCCTCGAAGCATTTAAGAGATTATCTCTGTTAGAAGGAATTATTCCCGCACTTGAGAGCTCACATGCATTAGCATATTTAGAGAAAATTAAAGATGAATTTAGCAAGGACGATATTGTTGTTGTAAATTTATCCGGATCGGGTTCTAAGGATTTGGATATCATAAAAAATCATGTGGAGTTTAAAATAAAGTGATTGACTCTTGATTAAAAAAGCCTATTAAGACTTTAAGAAATTCAAATACACTTATTAATTTTTAAGATTTTTTGCTAAAATAATAAAATATTAATATTTTACAATAAAAGAGAGTAGAAAAATAATGAATAAAAAAGAAAAAAACCGAATTTTGGAACTATTCAACGGCAAACAAGGCCCTAAAGAGAAAAAATTCATGCCATTTTTAGTTGCCGGCGACCCAAATATTGAGGAATTCAAGAGATTAGTTTTGGCGATTGAACCTCATGTAGATATTCTTGAAATTGGTATTCCATTCTCCGATCCAATTGCCGACGGTCCAACTATCCAAGAAGCCAATGTTAGAGCATTCAATGCTGGAATTAATACAAAATTAGCGTTAGATGCAATAAAAGAAATAAGGACACAAATAAAAAAGCCTATAGTAATTCTGACATATTATAACATACTTATTCAAGGAGCAGATACAATCGAAACCTCATTAGATAAAACATTTAAAAATTTAAAAGAGAGCGGAGTTGACGGCATTGTAATTGGAGATCTTCCTATTGAAGAAGCAGATCTTACTTTAAAAGTTTGTGAGAAATATAATATTTATCTAATTTTTTTAATTGCACCCTCCACAACTGAAGATAGATTAACTAAAATATTAAAGGAAGCTAAAGGCTTTATATATTTGATATCTCTTATGGGCGTTACAGGGGCGAGAGACACTGTAGCTCAAATAACAAAAGATACAATTAAAAGAATAAAACGAAAGACAAACGAGATTCTCCCAGTATTAGTCGGATTTGGAATTTCACAACCCGAACATGCTAAGACAATTGTTGAAGCCGGAGC
The DNA here is from genome assembly GCA_029856295.1 of Promethearchaeia archaeon. Classification (GTDB taxonomy): domain Archaea; phylum Asgardarchaeota; class Lokiarchaeia; order Sigyniarchaeales; family SOKP01; genus LW40-45. The sequence continues at coordinate 3,101 of JAHQWS010000292.1, read as the reverse complement.
TGATGGAGTGATAATCGGTTCGGCTATTGTAAATATTATTAAGGCCAATCTTAATGATTATTCAAAAATGGAAACAGAAATGGTCGAATTCGTATCTAGGATAAAAGATGCGATAAAGAGGTAAAAATAATTATGGAATTTGATATACATATAGAAAGAATTGGAGAATTAGATAATATTTTTGGCTTTTATAAGTATTTAGTAAATAAGTATGATTTAAAAAACCATGCCTTATTAGAATCAGCTTCAGAAAACACTAAAGAAACATTATATAGTTTTATCGCATTAGAACCTGATTTCATGTTGGAAATCAATGAGGACAAGTTTAAAATTTATGATATCACAACCGCAAGAGGCGAATCTATCAAGGATTATATTGAATCTAAAGACCCTGCTGAGGAAAGGCCACATAATCCCCTGCCATTTAAAGATAATGTGGACTATAACATGGTTGCCCTCGACACTTTAAGTCATCTTACTCCTTATTCGAATCTCCCTTTTACCGAATTATTCCCAAGAAATATTTTTTACGGTGGGATGCTCGGATATATCGGCTATGATGTTGTAGCTCCATATGTGGGATATAAATCAACAAGCAAATTTCCAGATGTCTTAATGGGGCTATACACAAAAACATTAGTCTATTCTCATCGATCAAGAGTATTATTTATGATCGATAATAGTATAGACGACTATTCTAAAGATAAAGACATTAGATATCAATTAAGCTTATTCAATAGAAACAATAATTCCCATGAAAATAAAGAAAAATCATTAGATAAAGATGAAGTTGATGAGTCTGGTTTTAGATCTAATACGTCAAAATCAGCACACGCCCGAATGATTGAAAAAACTAAAGAATATATCTATGCTGGAGATATAATACAAGCAGTTATCTCAAGAAGGCTATACACTGAAAGTAGAGTTGATCCAATGGCGATCTATGAAGTTTTAAGAGAATTAAATCCGAGTCCGTATATGTATAATATTAATTTCAATGACATTAAAATTATTGGCAGCAGTCCTGAGGCTCTTGTCTCTAAAAATAAAGATATTCTTAACACAGTGCCAATCGCAGGGACAATCCGCCGGGGCAAAACTCCAGAAGAAGACTTAAAGTTAGAAAAGGAGCTACTTAACGATCCGAAGGAACAAGCCGAACATCTCCAATTAGTGGATCTTGGGAGAAATGACCTTGCTAAAGTATCTTATCCAGGTTCTGTTGAAACTTATGAATTTATGACAGTTCAAAAATACCAAAAAGTCCAACATATTGTGAGCAAAATAAGAAGTAGAACTCCCTTAGATGGATATCAAGTATTAAAGAGTATGTTCCCAGCGGGTACGCTTTCGGGAGCTCCCAAACTCCGTGCTATGCAAATTATACAGGAATTAGAAACAGAAAATCGCTCAATTTATGGGGGTTCTATAGGATATTTCAGTTTTAATGGAGATCTCGCTATGGCTATAGCGATTAGAACTTTATTTGGAAGGAATGGCACTTATTTTGCTCAAGCAGGGGGAGGAATAGTTGCTGATTCTCAGCCTGAACAAGAATATATTGAAACTTATAACAAACTATATAGCGTTTTAAAATCAATCAAAATTGCGGAGGCGAAGGAGTGATGAATATACTCTTTATTAACAATTATGATAGTTTTGTATATAATTTGGTTAATTATATTTGTCAGCTAAAACCTGAAGCAGAAGTAATTATAGAAGATAATAAAATCCCTGTGGAAAAAGTTGAAGAATATTTAATAGAAAAGATTGTTATCTCTCCGGGACCAGGTCATCCCAAATATGATACAGGTACAGTTATTCCCATCATTAAAGAATATTTCAGTAGAATTCCAATATTAGGGATATGTCTTGGTCATCAAGCAATTATTGAATCGTTTGGAGAAAATAGAGACTTAGAATATGTTGGTCGAGCTAAAGTAGGACCGATGCATGGTAAGGAGTCAAAAGTTTTTCATGACCAAGAAGGCATATTTAAAAATATTCCTAATCCGTTAATGGCCATTCGGTATCATTCTCTTTCGGCTAAATCTGATTTATTACCCCAAGAATTAAAAATTACAGCTACAGCTGATGACGGTACTATTATGGCGGTTCGACATAAGAAATATCCTGTAGAGGGTGTTCAATTCCATCCCGAATCTATAAAGATGAAACCCTATGGAATACAAATTTTAAAAAATTTCTTAGAAATATAATTATAAGAATTTAACAGCACTCTCACTTTTGGTTGCGATACTTCAGCAGAGCGACCAATTATACTACATAAGCTTTTAATTCTTGTTCTCCATCTTTCCATTTAATTAACACCGAAACTGGTGCATTAGATTTCAGTTCAACCTTAATTGGTTCATTTTCATATTTTCGAGCAAAACATTCTAAATCTACTAAAATATCTCTTCCAAAGGGATAATTTTTTATTCCATGCCTTTCTAGAAGGCGTACATCCCAAATAATTTGATCTTCAGGTGCATTTGGACGAACCCCAAATACATTTTCAAACAAAACAGATATTGGAACTAAACCTGTCCACCCCACAAAGTCTTTTATAGCAGGAATACCTGGAGCGTGGCTTTCAGGAGCATAATTTTCCCAGACTGTTTGAGTGTCTTTGTAAACTTGAACAACATTTTGTAGATGGTTAAGCGCAATTTTATGTGCTAAATCGTTTTCACCAAGAAAATTTAATCCTCTCAAAACCATATAGTTAGTTGGAGCCCAAACACTTCCTAACCAATAGTTTCCTTTAGGATTATACAACTTGTGATCTGCAGATAAAGATGGAACCCTATGGGGGCGGTTAAATTCATTTTCATTTTTGAGATGTGCAATGAAAGAAGGTATTTTTTCTTTTGGAACGACACCAGCTAATAAAGCCCAGTAAGCCCCTATAGTTTTTACATTAGAGAGCTTTCCATCCTTAAAGCGATCGTAATAAAAGGAACTGGCTTCGTCCCACATTTTATTATTTAGAAAGGTGCTTAATTCACTGATTTCAATCTCAATATCCTTAACCTTTTTTTGTTCATCTAAAACATCTGCCATTTTGATTAAGATTGAACCTGAAAATATTTGCTGTA
>JAHQWS010000293.1 GCA_029856295.1 Promethearchaeia archaeon | reverse complement strand
GACCGTGTAGAGGAAAGATAATCATTCCTAACATCGCAAAAAAGCGAACGATCGCAGGGACAATAAAAATTAGTATCAAAATGCCAAATTCTGCTTGGGCTGTCTGTTTTGATGTACCTCGTACAAAATTAAAATAAAGAAGAATTGAGGTGCCTAATATTGGAGCAAGGCTTTCAGTGATTTTAATGAATAGTACATTAGTGCCTATGATCGTTCCTTCACGACGATAACCGTGAATAACTTCGTCATCGTCTGTCACTAACATTAAAAGAGGATAATCAAAAAGCATATAACCCCCAAGCAAACTATTTAAAAACAAATAAATCCAAAAAATCACAGTTAACTGCGTTTCTAGAATTAAAAAGAACCCAACGAATCCCAAAATTATTTGAATAATTTGAGCTTTAATTATGAGGTTTCGCACATCTCTCCTGTTTGATAATTTCTTATAGATAATATTTCCAAGAAAGCTCACAATGGTAGAATTAAATGCGAATAACAAAGAAGCTGTTAGTAGGTCAACATCTAAGATATACACATAGGCAAAAATGAAAGCTGTCGAAAGGACTATATTAATTTGGTTAAAAGATCGGAAAATGGTGTTTGAAACGAAAGATCTTTCCTTCAAAACCTGTTTTAATGATCTTATTAGCGGCAGCGTTTCTTGCTTTATATATAATTCTGGTCGTTCTTTGAGTTTGGCACCTGGAATATAATAACATATTGCACAAATTATTGCGCATATGCCAGCAAAAACTTGAAAAAATAAAAGACTCGTTTCAAATAGGAGAAAAGCGATCATAACGGGAATTACTGCAAGTGTATACATGAAATAAGAATATAACATAACTTTGTTCCTCTCTTCAATATTTTCCGTTAATTCTGGTAGAAGTGCCGTCCAGACCAACCACACAAGAGAGAGCATCATATCAATGGCAATAAGAGCAACTAATAAATGGACGAAAATTATTATTTGATTTGTATAACTCCACGGAAACCACATAGCGAAAAATATAAAAGCCCATAATGGGCCACCCCATTTAATATAGATTAAACGGCGTCCTCCCCAACGCTCTACATTAGTTTTATCGCTTAACCTTCCTAAATAAAAATCATTTAGAGAATTAATTACAGCATATATTAATAATGCTAGCGAAAAATAAAATTGCTGAAGCTGTAAATTATCCCAAAAGAAATTCACGTAATTTAAACTAAAAATACCTGCCAAAACGATATTTGGAAAAAAAGCTATTGAATATAGAAACCTTTCTTGACTAGTTAGATGGTAATCTTCGGTTTTATCTTTAGACTTGTTCATAATGCTTTACTCCTAATTCTTAAAATAATTTTATTAATATAGTAAATAATAAAAACCATCATTAAATACCATAAAAAATTAAGAAAAAAAATTGGATATAAATGGTTTTAAAGAAATGACGCAGAGAAAAATTAATTGGGATGAATTAAAAGAGTTAAGCGAGGAGCAAATTGAAAATAAAGCAAAAGAAATCCTCTCATTAATGACTATAGAAGAGAAAACCTGGCAGATGGTAGGAAATATGCCAGCAATGCCAAGGTATAATCACATACCAATCCCCGCTGGTGCTGATGAGGCTCTTGGCATCCCTGGAATGTTCTTTTCTGACGGTCCAAGAGGCGTCGTAGTTGGAAATTCGACTTGTCATCCTGTTTCAATGGCAAGGGGGGCAACATGGGATTTGGACCTTGAAGAGCGAATTGGAAATGCAATAGGCATTGAAGCTAAAGTACAGGGGGCCAACTACTTCGGTGGCGTTTGCATTAATCTATTAAGGCATCCCGCATGGGGTAGGGCTCAAGAAACATATGGTGAAGATACATTTCATCTTGGAGCGTTTGGAGTTTCCCTAATAAACGGCGTTCAAAAACATATAATGGCATGTGCAAAACATTATGCCTGTAATAGCATGGAAAATATGAGATTTGAAGTAGATGTAAATATAGACGAAAGGACTTTAAGGGAAGTATATCTTCGGCATTTTAAAAAATGTGTTGAAGCTGGCGTTGCATCTATTATGAATGCGTATAACAAAGTTAATGGAAAATATTGTGGTCATAATCCTCATCTTTTGCGCAAAATATTAAAGGGCGATTGGAACTTCAATGGATTTGTAATTACTGATTTTGTACGTGGAATTTACGATGGAGTGAAAGCAGTAAATGCCGGAGTTGATATTGAAATGCCCATCGCACTTCATATGAGACCGAAAAAATTGATAAGGTTTTTACAAAGAGATGAAATTTCGATGGAGCAAATTAATGAGGCTGTTTTAAGAATACTAAGACAAAAACTCAAGTTTGCACACAATGGAG
>JAHQWS010000291.1 GCA_029856295.1 Promethearchaeia archaeon | reverse complement strand
CTCCATGTTCACACACATACTTTCCAGTCATCATCGATGCTCTGGCTGGCATACAAAGAGGAGAATTAGTGCAACATTGAGTAAAATTTACTCCTTCAGAGGCTAATTTATCCAAATTCGGAGTTATAACTGCAGGGTGTCCTACAGAGCCAAGAGTATCACCTCGATGTTGATCTGAAAAAATATATATAATATTGGGTTTTTCCGGCATGATATACAATATTTCTTATTCTTAATTTAATTATTATTTTAAATAAAAAAAATCCACTTTAATTTTTTGTTCTTTAATTTTTAACATTATATTTAATTTATTGAATTTAGTTGGTTAATCTTATCTAGATTGGATAAATATATAAATTTTAAACTTAGAATTTCAAGATATCTATTATTTTCTTTTAATCAAAAATATAGTTCAAAAGTGCAGATTTCAAATTTTTCAATATCAAATGTAAGAATACTATTTTTATGATTCCAATCAAATTTAGCTTCAATTTCTCTTTCTAATAAATCAATTGCTTTTATTAATGATATTTTCTTTGAAAATCCTTCATTGAACTTCACTTTAACTGTTGAAGAAACTCCAGAACTTTCAATAAATCTAACAATAATCGTCTCTTTTTTGTCCCATTCATTCATTTTTAATGTTCCTAAATAAGCATTAGGAGTTAAGATTTCTAATATTGGTTTACCTGATTTTAAGACTATTTCTTGATTTTCATGAATGTTTACCGTTGGTATTATCATAATTGGCATGTTAAATTCTTCTGCCTTTCTTTTAACAACCACGTTAGGAGTTCCATCAGAATTTACTAAAGCGCCCCCATTATGCGGCAATAATGCATAGCGGCATTTGAAAGGTCCAAGGCCGCTATATTCGGGAACTTTATGATTAAATAATCTATCGTTTTCAGCGCGTTCCAAATTTACCCATGCTTCTGGTGCTGCAGCAGGATATCGACAAGAACGTAACATGGTTAACCTCATATTGCTACCATTTACATCAAACGAATATTTACCTTCATTGAGTAATGCTAAACCCCACTTGTTATTGGGAGTACTTATATCAAAATATTTATGGCAGATTTTTTCATAACGGGCTTTATCACATGGTACATCTGGATTAGTTTTAAATTGAATTGCGCAATACATTCCATCAGCAGTAGCAATTTCAGCATTTGTAGAGGTGTTATATAATATTTTTAGCATGATATCTTTTTGTTTCCAATCTGTTAAATATTCCAAGAAGATTTCTTGAGAATCCTTAAATAATGTTATCTTTTGGATAACCGGGCTAATTCCTAACATTCTAGAAATCTCTAAAGTGGCAAATATAGGGCCCGATTCAGAAATCCTTATTTTAACATCTTCTTCGTTAGAGAGATCGATTGGATGCTCCCAATATTGAGGGATTAAATTCCAAGCATGAAGCGAAATAGGGACGTTATCAAGAAAACCGTATGTCAAATTTGATGAGTCGCCTTTTAATAAATTCTTTCCACTATTTATACTTTCAACGCTTAATTTAATAAGAGCTCCTGATTTAGGATTAATCTCAATAAATATTTTCTGATTGGAAAGCGAGTAATCTGAAAAAGTGAAAACAGGCCTTTTTTCAATTTCTTTACTTAACGTATCGGATAAAATCTCTAATTTTGCCTTTGTTACACTTAAAGACTTCAATTTAATTATTGTCCACCATCCTGCTGGTATTCGATCCGATGTATTTTCTGGCTCAGCAGCAATAGGTTGACAGATATATTCTTTACTTTCGCTATTTAATATTATTAACTTTGCGTAATTTGGTTTGCCATCCTTATTGCGTATAGGTCTATCTTTAATGCTACTAATTGGAATGAAGACTCTTGATTCTCTTTCCCATGATACTGGATTGAAAAGATAAAATTCTGCGTTATTTTGTGAATTTACTTCACTTGTTTCACCAACTAGGGCTAATCCAATATCATTAATAATCTCCTTGATAATTCCATCTTGTTTGTTCCAATCATCCCATACTTCATCATATACTTCAGGAATAGAACTTCCTGGCAAAACATCATGGAACTGATTTTTAAGCGTGATTTTCCACAGGTTTTCTAACTGATTTATAGGATATCTATAAGCTGAATTTATCAGGGATGTTAAAACCGAAAGAGCTTCTAAAGAGGTAATAGTATTTTCATACTTTCGGTTACGCCGCTTTACATCTGCGTGGTTTGAAAAACATCCTCTATGATTTTCTAAATAAAGCTCATCATTCCAAACTGGAAAATCCTTGGAAAATTTCTCAAGCTCTTTATAAAAATTTTCAACCTTACTCCATTTAAACATATTGAGTTTTGCATATTCATTTGCAAATGCTACTTCTTTATGGGTCGGTCCGTGACCCCCATCACTCATCCCAAAAAAGAAACCAACATGAGGACATATTTCCTTTCTAACATGTTCATTTAATTTATTATAATCCATTAAATAGTTCCAAATTTTCTTTCCATCATTTTTAAGTAGATGTCTTCCAATCTCGTATTTTTCCCAGTTTTCTAGAACTGGAAGATCATAATCAAAATTAGTCGTTAAAATCCGAGAACCATCTGGACCCTGCCACCAAAAATTGATAAACTGAAATACTGTATCCAAATTCCAAGTTAACTTAGTAGTCCAGAAGTATTTTGCTCCGGATTTTTTTAAAATTTGTGGAAGCCCGAAATTATATCCAAAAGAATCTAAAAACCATTCGACTTCAGGAAGAATTCCAAAATTATCCCGATAAAAGCGCATGCCATAAAGTCTTTGTCTTACCAAGGCCTCTCCAGAGGGCATCATACAATCTGGCTCAACGTAAGATCCACCTACTAGCTCAATATTACCGGCTTTTATAGTTTCTTGAATCTGCTTGAATAATTTAGGATTATCTTCTTTTATCCATTCCAAAAGTAGTGGTTCACTCAATGCAAAACAAAATGTATCAGGAAACATTTTCGCATGTAGTAGCGCCTTGCTGAATGTCACCTGTGCTTTCTTCCTAGTTTGTTCAAATCTCCACATCCAAGCACAGTCGATGTGAGATTGTCCTACCATATGAATTTGAAGTTTTTCGGGATCAATGGTTTTTGAAATCTTGTCTTTCCATCGCCTTAATTTCCTGTTAAATTTAATTTCTCTTTTTCCTTCAAGCCACTTTTCTAATGTTTTCTCATTATCATATTTAGGCTCTTCAAAATCTGAAGTATCTAATCTCTTATTTCCCGAATAATGCCCGATTTTATCTGTAAATTTATATGACATGGTCCAAAAATCCCCCAATTAATCTAAAGCACATAAAGTCAATGATTTTATTTATTTTAAACTATTAAAAATAAAAAATTATTAAAAAAAATTAAAGTTTTGATTTCTTTTCAGCATGAAGTATTTGTTGGGCTTCTTTTACTTTTCTTAACCTTTCTCCATGTAAAGGATACATGTAAAAGCCAAAAATTGCGATTCCTAGTGCAATCACTGGAAAAACAACCATCAATAGTTTCAATCCAAAAATAACCTCAGGAGTTACTTTTTCAGGTGCATAGACTGCCCATCCAGTGCTCGTAAAAATGATACTTATCGCTAAAAATATTAAAATTGTCGAAAATCGCATAAATAATGCATTCATCCCGTAGTACGCCGCTTCTCTCCTTACTCCTGTATTCAACTCATCCTCATCAATGATGTCTGCCCAAGTTATATCTCTAAGAAATAATGCACCTGCCAGCCCACTTCCCGATAGGAAAAAGAGAAATAATGCCCATTCCATGCTTGTGATAAATAACAAAGGGATCAAGGTGATTATCCAAGCTAATAGCGAGTACATCCAAGTTTTTCTTGGACCTATCTTTACAACTACTATTCTCCATACAATAATAAAAATCACTGCTGAAATAAAAGAAAGAGCTAACATCAATGCGATATATATTGAGTTTTCAATACCCAATACAAATTTCCCATATAAAGGTATAATCGTTGGTAACATCCCAAAAACAAACCAGACAAAAATAAGTGAAAAAGCGGTCCACCTAAAATTCTCGTTCTTTACGCAAATCTTAAATGATTCAAACAATCCTGGCATATCTTTGTAGTCGTCCTTAAATTCTGCTTTTTCCCGAGCCCCCCATTTTAAGAATATTAGTCCGAAAATTATGACTATAACACAAGCGAATATTCCAAAAATCCAATAATTTGTTAAATATTTTCGATCTGTTAAATCTGGAATGAAAAGTGTTGGCAAGATAAATGCAACAATCAGAGCTAAAATGATAAAAATTTGCCTAAAGGTATTTGCTTTGGCTCTCTCCTCTTTATCAATGAAAACCTCCGGGAATAATGATGTTTGGTTAATGGAAAACATTGTATAAAAGAGCTCAAAAATAATTATAACAATTAAAAAATACACGAAATTAGATATTTCATCAGTAATTCCAAAACTCATTGGTGGAGTATATAAAAAAATCATCATAAGTCCTAAAGGAACTATCGAAGCCATTATCCAGGGAATGCGACGTCCCCATTTTGTATGGGTGCGGTCTGAAAGGCCCCCTAAGAGAGGGTCATTAATAGCATTCCAGATAGACCAGATTCCGAATCCAATAGAGATTAAAACTACATTTATCCGCACTATAGTGAAATAAAAAGTAAATATTAAAAATGTAAATGACTGATATGTGATTACATCGGCTAAAGACGCGCAACTAAAGGCTAACGAATGTTTTACGCTAAATTCCTGCGATTCTTCTCGTTTTGTTTCATTCATATTTAAAACCTCTATAAACTAAAAAAGTAATCAATTTAAAATAATTTTAATTTGTTTTTAAACAATAAAAATGTTTCATTAAATCTTTTTCAGCCGAGACTTTGATTTTTGAAAATCAAAATCTTCTTTTTGATGTTATCGAAGAATCAGAAGATTGATTCGAGGTTGAAGTACATAGATGTCTGATTTACGAATCATTTAAAGAGCTATAAATGGAAAAACTATGTCAATGGATGTATGATGTCGCTTTTGAGTATTTTAATTCATACTATCAAAACATCAAGTATTTAAAAGATCGCATGGTTGTTAGAGGTAATGAAACGTGTCATGAGATTTTCCTATGGTTGGATTAACCAAAGTCGCGTAAATGATTTTGAAAAAAAAAGGAATTATATTATATAATATTTTTTTTACTCAATTGTTTACGATACCTTATTAGAAAAACAACTGCTAATATCCCCGCTATCAGCATGATTGAATCTTCATACACTCCAAATTTAGGAATTTGTATGAAGATAGGAAATGGAATTGCCCATATTAATAATAATATATATGGCTTTAAATCAATCTTTGGAACTGAGAAAGCTAAAAAAGTTAAGGCAAACGCGGTTGTGGAACAAGGAAATGTTCCTAAAAAGATCATTCTCGGATATGTGTGTCCTATTAAATAACCAATTAATGGATAAAGAAATGTCATTAATAGCAAGATTACCATTAAAATCTTTTCCCTTCTCATTTCTGGAATCATATATTCGATTCGATTCCTGAATATATCAATACCAAAAAAAACAGCAACAAGGATAAATAAAAATGCTGAAAGACTATTAGCTTCAAGTCCAGTCCCAAGTATTAGAAAAAATATAATACCAATCCAAGCGAAACTAGCTGTTAGGTAGACTTTTAATATTATACTCGCTTCTTTTTCAGGTTTAATAAAAAATATTACAGTTACAATTATTGCGATTATATGTAAAAATATTTGAGCTGGAAAAATTGAAACATTATAATTCTCTAATATCGTCCACCATTCCTCTGCATTCATCACAATTTTTACCTCTTTATGGATTATTTATTATAATTAGGTCGCTTTAAAAAATAAAGTTAGTTTAAATATTAAATAGTATTATTCATATTTAAATCAAAAAGTAGAAAAAAAATAACTAACTGAAATTTTTTAAACTGACGAATTTATGAGCTTTTTTAATTGTAATTATAAAAATTATGGAGGAATTAAAGATATCTTCAAAAAAACAATCAATTTTATATGAAACTTGGGAAGAAATGATAAATCTTATCCCTAAAATGCGCAAGGCAGTAAAAATGGGAATGTTAAGAGACCAAAAATTATTTATTCACGATATACACAGAGTCCAAATGGAAAGAAAACTTATAAAGAAAGCGCTCGAATTCTTTCATGGTAAATGGACCCTGGATATTATTTACACCATCGTTAATATCAAGAAACCTTATTATAATGAAATAAAGAAGACATTAATAGATGTGAATTCTAGGACATTGTCAACTAGATTAAAAGATTTACAAAAAAAAAAAATAATTAAACGACATATTGAAAAAGGACAACCCGTGCGTGTTTATTATACTATGACAGCGTTCGGCATGGGTATTTTTGAAATGATATTACCATTTATATTTTACTTTATCTTGCCAAAAGAATTAAGAGAATGATATTTCTATAAATGTAAAGTTGATATTTAGTAAAGTTTAGTAATAAAAGAATAAGATTAATAAAAAACAGAAAATACAAAAATATATTTAATTTATTAAAACTTGAATAAGCATGTCGTCCAAGGAAAAAATGATTAATCAGTTGAGAAAGGGTTATACTCCTATTGAAGCGGGACCTAAGGAAAATATTAACAAGATTTATAAGAACTTTTATAAACCACGTGTTGATAGAAAGGATTTAGATTTTTTCTTCGAGCTTTTTGATACTGATGAACCAAGATTGAGAGCTTGGGGTTTTTTGGGCATACAAAACATATTAAAAGATACTATCGTTTACGATGACGATAAAAAAACGAGAATCCAGAAAATATTTATTGATTTATTGAATGATAAAAATGAGATTGACTATTTTGGTGGTTCAATTGAAATTCATACACCATTAAGAGAACACCATGTAAGAAGGCTTTGTGAATTAGAAATAACACTAATTTTCGAGCCAATATACGAGTATGTTCAATCGTCAGAAGGAAATATCGATGAAGTTATAGGAGATTTGTTGGAGCGAGTATTAGCAAAGGTTCCAGACTCAAGAGTAGAACCATTACTTTTAGAACATACTAAAAATATAGGTCGGAAAGATTTTTCACTTAAATCTAACATTATTAACGCTTTCGAGAATCTTGGTAAAAATGGCCTAATAAAAAATAAGGATGCCATAGTAAACATTTTTAAAACTTATTTAAAAGATATTGAAAAGGAAATATCCGAAATAGGGGAAATAGAAGAAAAGAGAAAATTAGTGAAACTTCGGGAGAAAATTTTTAAGGTTGCTGCTGTTTTGGAACTGGACTTCGAAGCCGAAACATTAGAATTTTTAGACACATTAACACATCCCTATAATGATCTCCCTCTAATCGCTGCAAAATATAAAAATAATGAGAACTTTAAATCAATCCTTCTAAGTAAATTAAGTAAAACTAATAATCCCAATTTTATAAAAGATATACTCACAGCAATTCTCGTATTAAAAGAAAATATTGAAAATTGGAAGGATCTTGTTATAGATAACATAAATCAATATCAGATTATTGATGGGGATTTGATTGTAGAGATGGAAAAGACCGATCTCTATAATGAAGATATGTTAATTAATTTCTTGATCGAGGGAGATAAATGGCAACTTGAATTTATCAGGGAATTTCTTGTGAATAATCCAGAAAAGCTTGACAATTGGCCAAAATTTCGGAAGGAATTTATAAAGGTTTTAAGAACATTTAAGTCCCCTGATGAAGGTTGGGATACATATCCGAACCTCAAAGAAAAAAAAGAATTAGCCTTAAAAGTTCTTATTGACTTAGAAAAAAATGATTTGATTGTACATAGCTTGGAAAACTTCAAAAACCTGGAGGATGACCAACTAAGAAAAATTGCGTTATTCACAATTATTAAGTTTGGAAAGGATGATATACTGCTCGAAATGAAAAAATACTTAGAAAATGATAAAGAATCTTCTGAATTCTTTAAAAAATTTTGGAGAAGTTTGGAAATCCGCGATATGCAATTCTACTATTAAAAATAGATCCATTTTCCTACTAATTATAAATTATGAAATCTTTCAGTGATTTAATCAAAGAGGTTCATCAAAAAGGGATTTGTCAACAATGTGGAGGATGTGTAAGTTTTTGCAATTCAATTGAGCATGAAGTAATAGGATTTAAAGGCTCTAACTCGCCACCAGTTTATTTAAATAAGGATAAGTGCCTTAAATGCTCATTATGTTATTTAATTTGCCCACAGACTCATGCATTAGAAGAGGAAATCAATAAAACATATAACTTCTCAGATTTTCCTACAATGCCTTTAGGATTTTTCTTTAATATTTACTCTTGTCAATCTACCGATAAAGATTTTCTACATTTTGGGACTGATGGAGGTATAGTAAACACAATAATACATTTTTTGTTAGAAAAAGAATTGATTGATGGAGCAATTGTTGCAAAAACTTTAGGTCCGTTTTCCAGAGAAGCTATAATTGCTGAAAATAAAGAAGACTTAATAAAAGCCTCCGGTATTAAATTAGATATATCCCCACAATTGGAAGAGATTCAAAGATTCCATACCTATACTAATTCACTTCCTAAATTGAATCAATATCGATTTAAAAAATTAGCTGTAGTTGGAACTCCGTGCCAAATTTACACTATCCGATGTATGCAAAATTTAGGTATTATGCCTTCAGGAAATATTGAAATTTGTTTAGGACTTTTTTGTTATGAAAATTTCTTTTTTGATAAAGCCCTAATAGAGAAATTTGAAGAAGATTTTAATGTTAAATTCGAAAATATTGAAAAAATAAACATCAAAGAGGATTTAATTATTAGGTTTAAAGATAAAGAATTAAGAAAAAGAATTATTCATATTCCTTTTAATCAGTTAAAAGAATATATGCGCGTAGCTTGCAATGCTTGTAATGATTTTGCTAATATATACGCCGATATTTCATTTGGAGGGTTAGGATCGCCTGATAAATATACAACAATCCTCACTCGGTCTGAAAAAGGGAGATCTATCATTTTAAAAGCAATCAAAGCAAAAAAAATAAGATGTACGCATTTAAATATATCAGCAAAAGAAAAGATGAAAGATCTTATCACCCAATATTCTTTAAATAAAGTTAAAAGAAAAGAGAATTTTTTTAAATATTAAAATCAGAGAGCAGAAATTATTAATAATAAGATAGAAGAAGCTTTTTTAAATAATTTCAAGATTTGTATATTTATGAATCAATCAAAAATTAAACGTCTCTATAATGATTTTACCTTTCGAAAGGCAATATGGCTGGCGCCCCTGGCTTATGCCTTACATCAAATTGAAGAGACAGTTTTTGGATTTACTATATGGCGTGAAAAATATCTCCATGCTAGCCAAACACTGCCAATCCCCGTATTTTTTGCCATCCTTATGGGAGTTTATTTAGCATTTATACTTATTCATAACCTTTGGCCAAATAAAGTCACTGCGTGGTTTGTTTTGGCTGCCATATTGGCGATGCAGTTTCACAACGGGATATATCACTTAGTGGGAACTATTTATTTCGGGGAATACAGCCCCGGTTTAATAACCGGTTTAATTATATACATTCCTTTAAGCTGCTTATTTTTTTATAAGGCATACAAAGAAGAACTTATCAATAAGACTTCAGGTGTATTCGTTTTTATATATGCCGGAGTTTTATTTTGGTCTTTTGAGTTTTTAGGAAATGCAGTTGTATTTATAAGTATTATCGCATCTGTAATAGTTCTTATAATATATTTTTTAAAAATCCCTTCCAATTCTTTAAACTAATTAAAAGCTAAAATCTATTATTCTGACTATGGAAAAAAAAACCCTAAAGAAATTAAAAATTATTTTTCTAATTGCTGTTATTGTAATTGGAACATGTCTCGGAATATTACTTCTATTATATTACTCAATTGCCATTAATAGAGCTAAATTTGAATTAGCAGATGAAACAATCGATGATTTTGCTTATTGGCTTGATGATATTGATAAAAAACAGATTAAAGACTCTAAATATGATTTAATTATTATTGACTATTCTGCGGATGGTTCCGAAGATGAAGAATTCTCAGAAGATGATGTTGAGTATATGAAATCTTCGGGAGATAAAAAAAAACTTCTTATCTCATATATCAGTATAGGTGAAGCAGAAGATTATAGATATTATTGGGAAGATTCATGGGATAGTGATGAGGATGGTGAACCTGATAGCGTTGCTCCTGCTTGGTTAGATGAAGAAAATCCCGATTGGGATGGTAATTTTAAAGTAAAATATTGGATGCAAGGCTGGAAAGATATTGTTTATGACTATTTAGATCATATTATGGATGCGAAATTTGATGGTATATACATGGATCTTATTGATGCGTATGAGTATTATGAAGATGATTTTCCGACTTCCGATTGGTTAATGATTGACTTTGTTGTGAACATTTCTGATTATGTTAAGACAGAACAAGGTAAAGATTTCTTGGTATTTGTGCAAAATGGAGATACCCTGTTGAAAAACTCTACATATCTAGATCATATTGATGGAATTGGTCGGGAAGATTTATTTTATGATGATGACGAACTCACTGATGCTGATGTTCGTGAGGATAGCATCAAAAATCTAAATAAAGTTTTAAAAGAAGAAAAGACGATCCTTATTATTGATTATCCAACTAATTGGATTAATATTTATGAATTCTATAAAAATTGTGTTGATAATGGTTTTTTAGGTTATGCGCCCGATAGGGAATTAGATAGCTTATATGAACATTGGTGTTTTACAGCAACTTAATAACATCAGCAATAATTCTTATTGCATAATATTTCAAACTACATTCATATCAGTAAGGTTTGATCCAAATCGCTCAGTTTTGCCCCATATATTTTCCTAAATGTAAAAAAGATTTATTTGATAACTAAAATCTTTACATAGCTAGTATGGGCTCATAATTTTGATGGAGTTCTTTTTCTTTTTCTTTTACAGGATCGTTATCTTCATCAATTACTTCATAATCTAGGATATAACTTATTGGGATAAATATGACATTCCTTATTATGTCGAATAATAACATTTCTTTCCCTCCTTGAATATTTAATAATATTTACCTAAAATATAGTAGATGAGTAAAAAAAGAAGATTAATTCCTAATTAATAATGTTTAGAAATTTATGATCATAAAAAATAAAAAATTTAAAAAATAAATTTGAAGTTATTTAACCAATTTCTACATCCATTTTCTTACGTTCTTCGATTAGTTCGTCGACAACAGATGGGTCTGCCAATGTGGTTACATTTCCGATGTCGGTTCCCGACGCAATGGCTTTCAATATTCGACGCATTATTTTACCACTTCGGGTTTTAGGAAGTGCATCAGCAAATTGAACGACGTCTGGTTGAAACACAGGTCCGATCTCCTGTCGAACATGCATCTTAATATCACGTTTCAATTCTACAGATTTTTCAACTCCCTGCATTAAGGTAACGAAGCTCCAAATGGCTTGACCCTTGATTTTATGAGGAAAAGGAGCTACGGCGGCTTCAGCAACTTTCGGATGACTCACTATTGCTGATTCGACCTCCATAGTTCCGATTCGATGTCCCGAGACTTTAATAACATCGTCTAATCTTCCTAAAATCCAATAATATCCATCCTCATCATGACGCGCACCATCACCAGTATAATAATTACCCGGATATCTCTCAAGATAAGTTGATTTAAATCGCTCAGTATCGCCCCACACATCTCTTAACATTCCAGGCCATGGTTTTTGAATACAGAAGTATCCTCCCTCATGTGCCTCGGTAACTTCATCTCCTTCCAAATCAAATATTATTGGTTTAATCCCTAAGAAGGGTAAACAGCAAGAACCTGGTTTTGTTGGTGTTGCGGTTGCGATTGGCGTTATTATAAACCCGCCGGTCTCTGTCTGCCAATAAGTGTCAACTATTGGACATTTTTCTTTTCCAACTATTCTATGATACCAAGTCCAGGCTTCCGGGTTTATGGGCTCTCCTACAGTGCCTAAGATTCGAAGAGAACTGAGATCGTGTTTGTTAACTGGCTCTTCACCATATCGCATTAAAGCTCTGATGGCGGTAGGAGCTGTGTAGAATTGCGTGACCTTATGTCGCTCAACGATATCCCAAAATCTATCTACATCTGGATATGTAGGCACGCTTTCGAACATCAATGTTGTGGCTCCGTTTGCTAATGGTCCGTATACAATGTAACTATGTCCGGTAATCCACCCTATGTCTGCGGTACAGTACCATATATCGCCTTCCTTATAATTAAACACTAATTTATGTGTAAATGAAGTATAAAGGATATACCCCGCTGTAGTGTGTTTCACACCTTTAGGTTTACCCGTAGTTCCGCTAGTATATAAGATGAATAATGTATCTTCAGAGTCCATTTCTTCGCACTCGCAATCCTCATCCATGCTTTCAATAAAGTCATGGTACCAGATATCTTTATTAGTGCTTGGCACATCATTTCCGGTGCGTTTTACTTTTATAACATGCTCTATCGTAGGGACATCATCTATCATCTGAGCGACGTCCGCCATTTTCGGATAAGTTTTCCCCGCCCTAAAGGTTTCATCGCTCGTAAATAATAACCGCGAATCTGAATCTTCAATTCTGTCTTTTACCGCCTCTTTCGAGAATCCGCCAAATACAATAGAATGAATTACTCCGAGCCGGGCACACGCTAGCATAATTATAGCCAATTCAGGCAACATAGGGAGCCAAATTGTAACCCGATCTCCTTTTTTGAGCCCCAATTTCTTCATCCCATTGGCTACTTGACATATTTCTTTTTTGAGCTCGTTAAACGTAAATTTTCTTACTTCGCCAGGTTCATCAGCCTCCCAGATCAAGGCAACATGGTCTCCTTTTCCGTTTTTGATGTGGCGATCGATGCAATTATAGCATACATTGAGTTTACCACCAACAAACCACTTGCCCGGAAATAAATCCGTTTTTTCCCAGACTTTATCATAGGGTTTAAACCAGTCTAAAGACTTTGCTTGTACACCCCAAAAGCCTTCCATGTCGTCAATGCTTTGCTGCCAGAGTTTTTTATATTCTTCGAAAGACATCCCAGTTTTAGCATAATCTGGATTCAAATCAACTGGATTAAAAACGCGCGTTTCCGTAAGAACGGATTCCATTTTTTTATCTTCTTCTGACATAAATTTTCACCAAATTTGATAATTGAATACATTAAATTTTTATTTAGAAATTTTCTTAATCAAATGAATTCAATAATAGTTTTAAACATTTTATATAAATTTTATAAATAATTATATACTTAGAGATTGAAATTTATTTTTACTTGAGGGTTTATTATGGAAAGTATAGACCTGTTGGATAAAGACTGGAGAGAGAAATGGAAAGATAAGGAAATCACTCCAAAAGAGGCAATTAGCAAGATTATTCCCGGAAATCGTGTATTTATAGACACGGGATGTAGCGAACCTCAAGCACTGACAGATGAGTTAATAAAACAGTCAGAGAAACTGATTGATTCGGAGTTAATTCATTTTTTGACGATATACCCACAGAAATATTTCAAGGATAAGGCAGAAGATTTGTTTAGGCATAACGCATTTTTTATCGGGAAGGCGCTAAGAGAAGAAATTAATAAAGGACAAGCCGATTATACCCCTATTATTGCGAGTGAAATTCCCTCCTTATTTCTCTCAGGCCGTAAATACTGTGACGTTGCTTTAATTCAAGTGACCCCTCCAGATCGATACGGCTTTTGCTCTTTTGGAGTAAATGTAGATGTTGCTAAACCTATTACTCAGTCGGCATATATTACAATTGCTGAGATAAATCCCCAAATGCCCAGAACATTGGGAAATAGTTTTATCCATATGAAAGAAATAGATCATTTTGTGTATAATGATACTCCTCTTATAGAGTTCAATTTTAAGGAAAAAGATGAGATTATTGATAGGATTGGAAGAAACATAGCGGGTTTAATTCAAAATAAATCAACCATCCATATTGGCAACGGATATATTCCAAATGCTTGTTTAAAATACCTATTTGATAAGAGAGACCTTGGGATGCATTCACATTTTATTACTGATAACATCATACCGTTAATAGAAAATACCGTATTGACATGTAGAAAAAAAAATTTCCATCCTGAAAAAATAATTACCAGCTATGCTTTAGGAACGAATAAGTTATTTGATTTCATCAATAATAATCCTTATATTGAGTTTCATCCAACAGATTACATCTGTAATCCCCGATATATAGCAATGAACAAAAATATGGTCTCAATAAATCAAGCATTACAAATCGATTTAACAGGACAGGTAAATACCTCAACAAAAGGATATAAATTTCATACGGGAATAGGAGATACTGTGGATTTTATGAGGGGTGCAGCCCTTTCTAAAGGCGGAAAACCTATAATTGTATTACCGTCAACAAGAAAAAATGGGTCCGAATCGACTATAGTCTCCCATTTAGATGAAGGTGCGGGGATTATTCTTTCTCGTGCGGACATTCATTATGTTGTAACAGAATGGGGTGTCGCATATCTCCACGGTAAGACAATTCGTGAAAGAGCCTTAGAATTAATCTGCATTGCCCATCCAGATTTTAGACAATCCTTATTAGAAGATGCAAAAAAATTAAACTACATTTATTCGGATCAATTATTGCCTTGTGATGAGGAAGGAAATATTTGTATTTATCCAAAGCATTATGAAACTTATTTTACAACAAGGTCTAATAAAAAAATTGTTGTCCGACCAGTCCGCACTACCGATGAACCTTTATTAAAAGAATTATATTATTCTTTGGATGAAAAGGATCGATATTTACGCTTTTTTGAAGTAAAAAAGGAATTTACGCATTCAAAAACCCAACTTGAAGTAAATATAGATTATGAGAGCATATTTTCAATCGGAGCTTTTGAAGGAGATATCACAAATCAGGAAATGGTCGGAAACGCTTCCTATTACTACAATCCAAGAAATAATATGGCAGAATATAGCTTTTTGGTAAGAGAAGATTATAGAGGTAAGGGTGTAGGCTCCTTTCTATACCATCAATTGATCATTATTGCAAAAGAAAAGGGAATAAAAGGATTTTATGGTACAATTCATATTCAAAATAAACAGACGGTACAAATTATAAGAAAAGGAGGGTATACGAAAATTACACCCCCTGAAGCTGGAGAAAAAGAACTATTTTACGAAGTGTTTTTTGATAAAGAGAATTCAATTGAATAAATTAATAAAGTTAATCTTCCAAAAAATCCTTAAAGCTTTTTAAAAAGAATATTATATTATAAAATAACACTTAGGTGAAAAAAAAATGATTGAAACTGTTTTCTTAATAGGTTTTTTTGTGGTAACAGTTGCAAATTTATTCGCATGTATAAAAGGGAATAAAAAATTGGAACATATCTCAAAACCTTTGTTAATGCCCGTCTTAGCTTTGTACTTTATATTTGCAACATTCACTGTTGGAACTAATTGGCTAATAGTTTTAGCACTATTTTTTGGATTTACAGGGGATGTCTTTTTAATGCTAGAAAACGAAGAAAAATGGTTCATGTTTGGAATGGTGGGATTTTTAATAGGACATATATTTTATATAATCGCGTTTTTTCTCTCGATTGGAGGTAATCTCCTGTCTTTTCCATTATGGGGTATTCTTTTAATTTTTCCAGTCATTGCAATTCTATTACTAACATTCCCAAGAATCAAGGATCATATGGGTGAGTTAAAAATACCCGTATACGTTTATATGGCAGCAATTTTATTTATGCATTTCTCCGCAATTTTAAGATTAGCAGCATTAGATTTTTTTTGTCCATGTTTTATATTCGTCTGGATAGGGTCGATGTTATTTATATTGTCTGATTCTTTGATTGCAATTGACATTTTTGACGATGACATTGAAATATCTCATTTCCATATAATGTTAACATACATCCTAGGTCAATTTTTAATCGCTCAAGGTATATTGATGTCCATTTTATTATAGAAGACTTCTTAAAGCGGTCTAAATTGTTCTTAACTAGTTTTTTATTTTATTTTTAATTTTTAAATATATAATAT
Organism: Promethearchaeia archaeon; assembly: GCA_029856295.1. Lineage (GTDB taxonomy): Archaea > Asgardarchaeota > Lokiarchaeia > Sigyniarchaeales > SOKP01 > LW40-45. Next base: position 1,905 of record JAHQWS010000291.1, on the reverse strand, counting down.
TATGAAATTCGAGTATACAGATTATCACATTCATTCAAAGTGGAGCCATGATATAAAGGAATTTGGCCCCTCTTTTGAAAACTATTTAGATATCGCAGAAAAAAATGAAATTAACATTTGTTTTCTGGATCATTATGAGTTATATTATATTGAAAATGACGAGACGTATCCATTTTATGATGGTAAGATAGAGCAATATTTAGATGAAATTGATAAAGTAAAAGCATCATATGATTTTGTTCTAAGTGGTCTTGAAGTAGACTATTATACTGATTACAAGATAAAACTTCGAGAATTTATGGATGATTATGGAAAAGATTTCGATTTTATAGCTGGGACCATACATGAAACAGATATTGGGCTCCCTGTAACTAATAGAGATAAATTAGTTGAACTTCTGGGAAAAAAAGGAGTAAAACAAGTTGTTAATAATTTTTTTGAGTTATCAGAAGAGATGATTAGATCTCAAATCTTCCAAAATATCTGTCATTTAGATACAATTTTTCGGTATATAAATATAAGAGATTTAGTACCAACCTTTGACACAGATGTTTCAGACGAGCGAGTGTTAAATTTAGGAAGACTCTGTATAAAAAATAATACAAGTATAGAATATAATCTCTCGGGATTAAAATTTCCCATTAAAAGACCATTTCCCTCAAAATCGGTAATTACCCAATTAAAAAGAGAAGGAGCTAAAATATTTGTAGGGTCTGATAGCCACTCAATTAATTACTTTCGAACAAGTATTTCCAAAGTAAAGAAAGCTTATAAATTTTTGAAAAAAATTGATAAGAAAAGAAGCAGTAGAAATACCTAGTAGTATTTTAAAGATCTAAACCTCGTTTTTTCGCAAATAAGTCCTTTAACTCATTTAGAACTTGTGATCGTGCTGTTGCCGCACCTCTCTGAACAGGTTCCTCATTTGGAGTATGAATTTCTATTGGCAAGCCACCTTGAGCGATTTGAAAAGCCCCACTTTCAATGGCTCTAAGACGAGAATCGATATCATTTAATTGTGTAGATATACTTTCTGATAATCGTATAACAGCATTCATGGTTTCCTCTAATGTTCTACCTAAACCCTCTACTTTCTTGTAAGTAGGATCTGTTACTGAATAAGCTTTCATAACATTTTTAATATACTTAGAAAACCTTGGTTCATTTGAAATAAGTGAATATATTGAGGTTAAATAAATCTCATAATCAAAATCATAATTCATACCCTCAAATAGTTCTTTTAAATTATCTTTTAGAAATTCAACATTTAATAATACTGTAGGATCAGTTCTTAAGTCAGGATCATATTTATGAACAAAAATTAAAATATATGGGTTTTCTTCTAAAATTATCAACATATCAAGGATATCATTAAAATAATTGAATGATTGATCAAATCTTTCTGAATTTTGAACATCCACAACATATATAAGTAAGTCTATTTGCAAAAAGTACTTTTCTGGATTTTTAAAATATTTTTTTCGAAGCTCTTCTTGACCTCCAAAATCCCAAATGAATAGATCTAGTGTGCTCGTCTTGATTTGTTTTCGAGCAACTCCTTTCGTCGGTTTTATAGAAGCCAAATCGCCTATTCCGAGACGTCCACCAAACTTAGTAAGGATGGCGGTTTTCCCCGCGTTATCAAGCCCCACGACAATGATTTTTTGCCCTGTTTTTTTCTCTTCGATTGATTCTTTCTGAACACTTTTAATAATAGAGCTTATTGTAATTGCTTTTTTTAAATCTTCCTCAAATGTAGGGTAATTTACTTTGAGTTTCTGTATTTTAGTTTCTAATTCTTTTTTTTTTTCACTAAGTTCTTTAGGATCTTCAATTTTTTCAAGATTGATTAATTTTTCGAACGGTTTTTCTTTACCTATTTTTGCATCTGCTAATATATTAATA
>JAHQWS010000290.1 GCA_029856295.1 Promethearchaeia archaeon | reverse complement strand
ATGTATCGCTACCAAGAGCGATATGGTGATAGGATTCTCTATTAGGGTTTTTCATATCCTGATTTTCGTTAACATACGCTTGATATTTACTTATGGCTTTAAAAGAATTATGGTGTATAAGGTTGAGTACAAAAGAAGAATCGGAAATATTAGATTTTCTTAAATTTAAGTAATCCAAATAGCTGCTCCAGGGATAATCTTCCAATTGTTTTACTATTCCGGCACGTAAGGGATTGAGATGAATATAAGCCGAGAGAAGAAGAGCATAATTGTCGGCATCAACCAAAATAGATTTGAACCGTCCTTGAAAAAGAGGACCGATGATTTGATGTTTATTGCAAAACCAATTGGCATAAGCGCTATTGAGATAATGGATGCCTTGAGATAGGTTGGGTTTTGTCGTTTTGATAAAGAGATGATAATGATTATCCATAAGGCAATAAGCGTGACAAACCATCGCATATTTTATGAGCATTTCTTTTAATCTTTTTAAAAATACCTCTTTATCCCGGTTGGAGTAGAATATCTTCTCTCTCCGGTTGCCCCTGGCGGTAATATGATAAAAGGCATTTTCAAAAGATAATCGTAAAGGTCTAACCATATTAAAATATTATCACTTGAATCAAGTTATGTCAAAAGTTGAGACCTGACCCCTGTATTTTCCTTTCACTCTATTTTTTCTATGGTTTAGCTTTCCATCTTACGAGGTCTTCCTTTAGGATGTCTATCTATTAATTATAGGAATACTCAAAGCCTCAACCATCCGGATAAGAAACTTCTTAGATCCCATAACTTCTTTCGCTAAAAGTTACCGAATTGTTAAACTGGCACCCCTTCCCTATTTATTTAATATTAAAAAAGTGTAGAACTGACCCCGTTTTCTGCTATGCTTTATGCTTTAAATAGAAAGAATATTTATAATATTTCAACGCTGAAACCTATTTCTTCCAATTTTGTTCTATTTTCAGGTGACAAGGTAGGAATATTAACAAACAATCTTTCTTTAGCTCTGCTGAGAGCGACATAATACACCCTCTGATCTACATTTTCTAAGTTTGGAGTCAGCAAAAAACTCAATTTTTTCCCCTCATCAAATTCCAGATTATTTTTATCTTTTATAATCACCAATACATTGTCGAATTCATCACCTTTTGCCTTATGGATTGTTCTATGCATGCTATCATCATCATTATATTTTACCCACAGAACTATTTCTTTATAAGTTGTTTTTTCGTAAAACGTTCTTACAGCTGTTATTCTTGATGTATTAATTTTAGTAATCTTAATAAATTCTGTAACAGTTAAAGCTGTATAAAAATCAAACAAACTACCGTTAGCATAACTGTTATAAATAGCCAACATTGCATGAATAATTTTCAATGCTGTCTTGTGCCCCTTAAATCCATCCGTTTCTTTAAAATGTCGCGACACTTCTTTAATTGCATCCTTAAATTTATTCTGTTTAGCATATTCAGTCCCCTTAATAAGAGCTACCACTATTTTACCTCTTTTACTAGAATCAATGGACAAAAGTTTAAGCAAGAGATCTTCTCCTCCAATTCCGACATATTCATTTTTCATCTCACAGGAGGTTATATTTGCATAACTTAATGTGCATACGTTATCAGATTTGATAACTTGTTTCGCTTTTTTATAAGAGTCTAATGCTGATCCAATAAATATGGACGGTTTTTGTCCTCGTTTATTATCAGGATTATGTTGAGTAATATCCGCACGAATAAAATTTAAAACTGCTAATATTTCTTCCGTGCTTCTATGGTTATTTTCTATTTTATATGTAATTATATTTGGTAACTCAAATTCATCAAACTGTTTAACATCCGCTCCTTGAAACGCATAAATTGACTGGGCTTTATCGCCAATCACTCCGATAATGGTTTCCTTTTCTGCAAGCATTTTAATGATCTCTGTCTGAATTGGGTTTGTATCCTGAAACTCATCAATAAAAAAGTAGGGAAACTTACAACGTATAACCCGTAAAATATCAGGATATCTTTTCATTAACGTAAAACTGAAATACAATACGTCATCATGGTGTAACAGATTTCGTTCCCAAAATATTTTTTTATATGTAATTAAAGAGTCCTTTTTGATAGGATATTTACCTACATTATTTGACCATATATGTCTAAAATTCAATACTAACTCTTCATTATCATCAGAAAATTTCCAACATAAATCACATAATGCTTTTATTACCGCATTAATGTCATTTAAATATGGCTGACTTGTTTCTGTTTTCCATTTATGAATAATCCCCCTCGAAGGGATCAATTCATCATGACCATCAATCTTTGCAGGATCAAGCCCGAATTCATCTTTAATCAGAAAGATATACGGCTTAACAACATGCTTATATAAAAA
>JAHQWS010000289.1 GCA_029856295.1 Promethearchaeia archaeon | reverse complement strand
GGATTATAGGAGTTATTTTTCCAATTTCATTAAATATAATTATTTTTCTCTTATATCCTAAATTATGGGATGGCTTTATTGAGACAAATTTTACCGGTGGAAATCCACTCACATTAAACTTCTCATTTAGCATTACAAAAATTATTTTAAATTTTTGTTATATGTATAACATACCTTTCAACCAAATCTATATTTTATTGATTGTTTTTGGGATAATTGGTTTTTTAGGATATGTATTTTTTCTTTTTGGAAGATATCATGAAAGAGATTCTATTATTTATGGTTTTACATTCGGTTTAGTAATAACATTATTAGTATATTATGATTCTTGGAATCATCATTTGCTGAATCTAACACCCTTATTGATTATTTTAATATTTATTTTGCCCAGAAAATCAGATATTACAGATAAATATATTAAAAAAGGATTTTTCTTCTTCAGTTTTTTCGATTTAGCATTTATGGGACTTTGGTTTCTAACTGTACTTTGGTTCCCATATAATTTCGCAAGTACTATTTTTCTATTATTAATTTTTTATGGTTTGTGCAAACATAGTCTATCTACAAAGGATAAGGATTCAATCAATAAATATGTAAAAAAAGTGCGAGGAGAGTAATTATGAAATTCAAATTTTTTTTGATTAGTTACGTTTTATTATTAATAATACTTATAGGATTAACTCCAAACGCAAAAGCTTCTGATTATGAGATTGGCGTAGAAGAGGGAGACACATTTATATGGAACTGTAATGTTTGTGATAATGGTAAATTGGACGAGATATTAGGAAAAGAATGGGATGAAGATGGCTTTTTTGAGGATTTAGAACAAGGAAGTCGTATGAAGTGGAGAATAAGAGACACTGATGATGATGAAAAAATCTACAGCTCGGAAACAAAAGATAATGAAACTGTATACAGTATAAAATTTGGGAAATGGGTTTGGACAACTAACGATAAATGGGGAGATGAAGATAAGGATGAAGAAGCTTATCTTTTTAAAGACCCTGATGACTATTCAGATGATTTTATTTTTCCTGAATTTGCTCCAATATGGCTCCCTATACCTATAGGAGAATATCTGAAGAAAATCGACCTATATGAGGGATACACAATTGATGCTAGAGTAATAGATTCTATTTCCTGTGAAATTGATAGAGCTGATATTGACGACAAATATCCTAAAGAAAATATAAAAATTGTAGCTATGTATAACGAACAGGGTGTTTTAAAATCATATAAACTTTACATTGGAGATCATAATATAATTTTAGATATTTCTCTTGAATCATTTATCACAATTAATTTCCTCTTTCTATCAATTATAACAGCATTTTTTTATGTCGGAATCATTTATTTTATATATAAACTTATGAAATCATAAAGATATTAGATAAATAATCAATCAAAAACGGAAAAATAGAGAAAAAATGGAAATTATTCCTGCAATTGATATCAGTGGAGGTAAATGCGTCAGATTATTTAAGGGTCAAAAAGGAACGGAAAAAATATATTATGAAAATCCACTTGATGCCTTGGCTTTTTGGATTGAGCAGGGTACTCAGAGATTACACTTTGTTGATTTAGATGGAGCATGGGGATCGGATAAGAATAAAAAAATTCTAAAAAATATGATATTAAAAGCAAAAGACAGTAGTTTAAAAATACAAATCGGAGGGGGGATTAGGACATATGAAGCGGCCGTTGAACTTATCGATATTGGAGCTGAACGAGTTATAATTGGAACCCTAGCGATAAAACAACCAAAGATTATAAAGCAATTAGCTGACAAAGTAGGAGCAGCGCATATTATTGTTGCTTTGGATTATAAAGAAGGTAAAATCTCAACGCATGGGTGGACACAGCAGACAAATAAAGATCCTTTCACATATGGAAAAAAAATAGCCGAACTTGGGGCGGGATATATTTTATTTTCCTCAGTTGAAGCTGATGGAGCTTTCACTGGACCAGATTTAAAAAATATTGAAAAAATGGTACATTCTGTAGACATTCCGGTATATGCTGCGGGAGGTGTGAGAAATGAAGAGGATATTAAAAACCTGGAAAAAATCGGAACTCACGGAGTTGTCGTAGGAAAGGCTTTCTACGAGAAAAAATTACCCCTTTCAATATTAAAAAAAGTAAAATAAATTAATAAAAACTAAGATAAATAAGCGATAATTCAAACTTAAACATAAATTAAATTAAACATTAAATTTAATAATAAACCTAAAATTAACAAAATTATCCATGCAACAATATCTTTTTTTTCAAGAGTACCTAATTATTTTTTTTCCAGCATTATTATTGGGCTTGCTACACACCGCTATGCCATGCGAAGACAAAAGCATTTTCTGCTTTTATACATTTGGTATTACTAAAGAAACTAGAAAAAGTTTGTTTATTTTAGTATTATATGGTCTTGGTTTAATGACGGCAAATTTAACAATTGCTATTATAATGATTTTAATAAGCTTGGTACCATTGATTATTTTTCCGGCATTTGTCTCTGATCCCTATGCTATTAATTTTTTCGGAGCGCTCTCTTCTACATTTGTTGCAATTTTCTTCTTATTTTTTATAACTCAACGAGATTATGTCCCTCATTCAAAACTAAGAAAACAATTTAATAAATTAGATTGGGGTAAAAAAAGAACTCCATATCTCTTAGGAATTTTATCAGGATTTCCTCCTTGTATTTTTGAATTATTCATCTATTCTCAATGTTTAATTTTTTCTTTAAGTTACGGGTTTGTCGAGGCAATATTAACAGTACTTTATTTTTCAATAGGTACATTCATAGGATTATTCCCACTAGCATTGGCTAAAGAAAGTTTTGAAACCCAATTTACAGATCAAAAAAGGAAAAGAATCTATATCATCATGATAATGATTATAATTATTTTCAACACAATTATAATGGTGCTATCTTTCTTACGTATTCACATTTTCCCCGTTCATGTCCAATAGATATGACATTTTTATAGATTCTTAAATTAAAAAAAATCAAATTTCGGTCTAGACAAAATTATTATTATGTTATTATTATATTATCTTTATAGAAAAATAAGAGAAAAAAATAACAATAAATTACAGTCATGACTGATAATAATTGCTTATTCTGTGATTCTAAAAGTATTGATTTCAAATGTGAGAAATGCAAATCAAGTTTTTGCATCAACCATATGGCAACAACTGAAAGTTGGGAATGTAAAAAACATTTTGATTTAAAATACTCTAAAGCAGATGCGGTAGAAAACAATTATAAATGTTCTGTTGTTGAAAATAGTAGATGTCCCGAGTGTACTTCATTATTAAGAGTTAAACGATTATCTTCGGGACAATTTTATTTAAGTTGTACAAAATGTGCATGGAATTCATATGAAAAAACACCGGGCTTATTTTATCCTTCAAAAGATCAGCTCGCAAGAGAAGCAAGAAGGTTTAATCTTATCACTGGCTCCTCTATGAAAGATTGTCAGAAAAAGCTAAAATATACAACCGGACGTAAAATTTGTCCTAATTGTTTTTTAGATCTTTTAAAACGAGCTGTATCTACGAATTTTTCAACAATGATGGACTCATTTAACATTACCGCAGAACAAATGATCAAATTAATTAAACAATACATAGAAGAAGATCGGATTTATGGAATCATTGACCAGAAAAATCGAATGTTCTATTATATTTCACCTGAAATGAGGGAAAAATTAATTTCAAAAATTCAAAAAGGAGGTGCCACAAAAGTCGCAGATTTAGGTGTAATGCTTGATATGAACACAGAGATGGCCCTTCAAGTCGTGTATAAACTCATTAGTCTCCATCAAATAAGGGGATCGTTTTCTAAGGATAAGAAGAATTATTTTACTCAGAAATATATTACTGATAATTTAATTAAAACTATTAAAGAAAAAGGAAGAATATCTATTGCTGACCTTGCTAAAAACTTTAACATTCCCTCTGAGTTAATCAAAAACTTTTGTGTAAATTTGATGAAAACAAAGATGATTGACGCTTTTTTTGCTGCGAGAGGAAAAGAGATTGTTACTACCAATCAACTATATAATGAAATAAAAAAATATGCAAAAGAAATAGGAGTTGTTAAGCTTAATAAACTTGCTGAAAAAGAGAATATTGCTGTAGAATTAGCGAGAAAAACTCTGCATGAAATGATAAAACAAGGAGCCATAAGAGGTATCTTCACTCAACGTAGAGAATTTATGACGATGAAACATCTTGAAATAAAAATAAAGGAACTTGCTAGAGCCTATAGAAATATGGCATTGAGGGAACTTTCAAACAGATTAGGAATTACGGAGGCTAGTGTGGAAGAAAATCTAGCTAGATTAATAGGCCAAGGAGATATTGATGGATATATTGATTCACAAAAGAAAATATTTGTAGCATATAGTGTACCATTGGAGGGAAAAAAAGCTGCTCCAGCAAAAGGTAAAGAACTAAAACAAAAGGGTGAAGATAATATAGAAGTATTAAGAGATTATGACTTTGAGGGTGGGCAGCTTCATTTTAAAGTCGTGGTTAGAAATCATAGTACTATGGCAATTAATAATGTAAAGATTATTTTAGATACTCCAACAAGTTATAACGTCAAGCAACCATTAATAACTATACCAGTTATAGAGTCTAATAATTCTCGAGGAGTAGATTTTTATTTAGAACCAAAGGAATGTGGAATTTCCAATATCGGAGGAACTGTAATCTTTAAAAATGCATTAGGCGTGCAAAATACAATTCATGTACGAAAGAAAGAAGTCCAGATCAAATGTCCATTGGTCTGTACTTCTTTATCGACCATCGAAGATTGTCAGCTTTCTATTCAAGACCTTCCTAATGACGCTCGAGCTTTTTTAATCGCTGATTTAGATCCTAGACTTGCATATAGAGCAGCCATTAGAGCATTAAAATATTTTGAAACTAGTATGGTAACGTCATATGAGGGAGGGGATGCTGCAAGCTCATATGAAGCTGAAGCATGGTTCTGTGCCGAAGCAAAAGTGACAGGAGGGAGAATAATTACAAGAATCTTCATTTCCGCAGCAAGTCAATCTTTGGAAGTTAGGGTTTGGTGCGCAAATCCAGGCCAACTCACGGGATTTTTAGCAAGGATAATTGAATTACTAATGGAACAGATAAATATCATTAGGAAGATTAAAAGCGAGGAACGTGAGAAAACCATCGATGTAATGGCTATAACACAGAACTTGGCAGAGATTTCTGATTATTGTATGCTTCGTTGGAAAGCTCAGAACATTCGGACTAAATTGCATGATACTTTTGTAAGATTAAGGAAAATATTAAAGGAAGAAGACCCAGTGTTAGGGCGTATAGAATTTTGGTTGACAAGGCTTAATAAATACGAAAAAGATGATAATATTACAAATGAGGATGCGGATAAACTAGTAAACGATGTAGAACAATTCCGAAATGTACTTGCGAGAACTTTAAAAATTTAAGTTTTAACCACAAATAAATATATATAATGTGTTGAACATTATATTGATTAACACAAAGAAAAATAAGTGCATAACTAAATCATGCCTATTATAAGCATCTCAATTAGTGAAAGCCTTAAGAAATTTATAAATAAGCTAGTTTCTAGCAGTAAATATGAAAACAGATCCAAGATAATACGAGATGCCTTATTACGCTTAATGGAAAATTCTGAAATTTCCAGTATAACGGATGCCTCTGGTGAAGTATTCCCTTTTGAAACTAAAAATATTATTGGAAATATGATTGTGGTTTTACCAAACGATTCTAGGATTTTAAAGAAATTAAATAGAATTGAATTCAAGTATAGAAATCAAATAGTAAGTAAAAACCAACATTTCTCTAAAAATCTTCATTTCTTTATGGTTTTTGAGGGTTCACTCGAAGAGTTTCATAAAATTGTTGTAGAAATAAATTCAATAAAAGAAGTTACAAATTTTAGATACTTGATCGATAATTAATTATATTTCTTCTTTTTATACGTTGTTTATTTAAATGATAATTCATAAAAGCTAATATGATTTAAATACAAATTTGGTGATATTAGTTGGGAAAAAATAAATATGGTAAAGGTTATCAGAAGAAAGATATAAAAACTAAGGGCTCTGGAACGAAAGGAGGAGCCCCAATCCGTGATGGAAAAATCAAGGCGAGTCATATATTAGTTGATAAATTAAGTAAAGCTCAAGAAGTTTATGAAGATTTACAAGCTGGTGAAGATTTTCAAAAATTAGCACAGAAATATTCTAATTGTCCCAGTAAGAATAAAGGAGGGAATTTAGGAGAATTTCCAAAAGGTCAGATGGTTGCCGAATTTTGGAATGCATGTGTTAAGTTGGGAATTGGACAAATATCACAGCCAGTAAAAACTCAATTTGGATATCATATAATTAAACGCACAGGGTAAGTTAGAGTGTGAAAATAATAGCCCAGGACGGATTCGAACCGCCGTTAGAAGGTTCAGGGCCTTCTGTGCTTGACCACTACACTACTGGGCTCTCAATAAATAAAAACTTCTTGAAATGCTTTGTCCCCTTGGTATAGGGATTGACCGCTACACCACGCGGCTTTTCTTATAAAAATGTTAATTATTAATAAGCTTGTTTTTCTAAAAAATTTTTCTTTTATTTACTTAGTGAATAAATAATTAAGAAGACTATTAATCATTCCATTTAATCATAAAGTAACTATTTCTAAATTAAAAAAATTACAGATAGATTTTTATGCTAATAAGATCATATATTAAATTGGATTACACAAAATTAGCGAAGATAAAAAAAAAAATATTTTGGCTAATAAAACTTTTTGTAAAACCCCTAGCCGAAATTTAAAACCCCGTGAAGAGATGTAGCATATTGCTATGGCTCGGGAAACTGAAAAAAAAAACTTATTATATATCTTCCGATTATGTGTAATCCACTCTTTTTATTTATCTCGTTGATGTGCGTAATTCACTTAACATGTTTCCTCCTAAAAAATGTTAAGCCCTAAATTTAGAGAATTTATTTCCTATTTAAATTATTATATTATCGAAATATAGCTATTTAAACGAGTTTATTTTTAAAAATTAAGTTAAGAAACTCTTTTTCTTAATGTCTTTTACGATATCGTTCATGTACTTCCAAAAAATACTTATCACTCATTCCAGCGATAAAATCTCTAACAATTAAAGGTAATTCATTTCTATTTTTAAGTGCTTTATAATATGTAGAATAATTGGCATCATCTATATATTCTACGTGATCTTTAAATATCGGAGAATTATAATTTTCTTCTTCAAGATCCTTTAATGAGATTTCAAAAATTAATTCAAACTTTTTGGCTAGTTCTTCTTTAAAAGATATCTGCGATGTCTTATCTATAAGTAAATCTCTTCTATTATATATTTTCTCATAATTAAATCTTTTTAAAGCTTTTAATGCTTCAAAGATCTCCTCACTATAGCCTATTGTATCATTATCTAAACTAAAAGTCAATAAATCCATTATTAATGTTTTAATTATTTTTCGGTTTGTGTCGCCAAGAATTCTTTTACAATTTTCAGGAATCTCTTTTCTTTTGATAAATTTTAATAAAATGGCATCTTCGATATCTCTTCCGATGTAAGAAATTGAATCAGCAAATCTTACAGCAATTCCCTCATATGACATAGGAATTCTTTTAATCTTATTTTCATTGAAGCAATCTTCATATTCTTTAAAGTGATCTTCCCAAGATTTTCCATTTACTTTTTTAGGTTTCAGTTCTATTTCATTAATTTCTCCGTCATGGCAGAGCACTCCATCAAGAGTTTGTAAAGTTAAATTCAAACCTTTTGCTGGTTTTTTGGGGAATCTTTTTTCAAGATAAGCAAGCCAGCGTATACTTTGAGCGTTATGCATGAACTTAGCTAAATTATGTTTATGACTAATCTTATCTAAGATCTCTTCACCAACATGACCATAAGGTGAATGTCCTATGTCATGTGCGAGAGCAATTGCTTCACATAGATCAGTGTTTAATTTTAACACTCTTCCTATTTGCCTCACGACTCTCGAAACGATGATGACATGAAGAGAGCGATGAGTAATATTAGCATTTATTATATCAAAAAATACTTGAGTTTTATCAATATATCTTGCATATGCTTTGCTATGGACAATTCTATCTACGTCCCTGAAGAAAGGAGGTCTAAGGTCCCCATCATCATCATCTTGATAATAACGTGTTGCTTGAGAATCTAGAATTCCGTGGATTCCAATATTGCTATCTTTTATTAAACGTAAACGTAGCTGTTCTATCTTATTAGGATCCATTATATATATTCCGCCATAAGAATTTCAAATATTAAAATTCAATCTAAATGCTAAACTTAATATAGGGATTTACCCAAACCTTAATTCTATAGCATTATAAGGACATGATTCCATACATTTTACACAAAGATTACACTCACCATTTCCAGTAAAAAATTCAAAAGGCTCGTCTAATATTCTAATTTGCTTTGGGCAGACTCTTTCACATATTCCACAATCTGCTCTACCGACACATCGAACTGGATTCCGCGATAATTTTAAAAATGAATAATCGCTAATCGCTGCACAAATCGCTCCAAATGGACATATATAGCTACAATATACTCGAGGGTAATATACTGCTACAATAAGCACGATTAAATAAAATGCAAACATGACAAAAACAGCAAACTCCGTAAAAAGAGGTTCTATGTTCTCTTTTTCAAACATCTCTTCAACGAGTTGTGGAAAAAATACAAAAAGATATTCTGAGAGGGAAAAATATCCGACCGGATTTCTTGCTATATCTCCCAAGGCATTTTTATAATCCTTATAGAAGGCCTCATCTGTTATTTTTGTAAGACCTAAAGGAACGATTATAAATAATAACAAAATAACAATTAGGTATTTTAAATTCAATAGTGTTTTGTGCGTTTCAATGTTTACTTTTTTTTTCCTTGTTGGAAAAGAAGATAATACATCTTGTATTGTTCCAATGGGGCAAATCCAACCACAGAAAAATCGATTTGAAAATAATATTATTAAAATTAATATTCCTAAAAGTAAAAATGGAAATTCACCTTCTGCGATAGAATAGAAAAGATATTCAGCAAACCCAGCTCCTTTTGATAATGGGTTTTCCGGGGCTGCAAGAATTGGTAGGGCTTTTACAAAAGGATCTAGACTATTTAAATTAATACTGAAAATAAATTCAAGAATCACGTAATTAATAAACACAAAGGAAATGAATTGTACTATTCTTCGAGGTATAGAAAATCTATGTTCTTTTAAAGTCAATAGAAATCCACATGGTTAAAAATTTTAAGATAATAAATAATTACTCTTTAAAAAAATTAAGTGTTCATATAAATTTTAAAATTTACTCTTTTGAAAAATGAGAATAATATGGTAAAACTTATTTTAAAATAAGGGTTTCACGATTTTTAGGCGCCTTAGTTGCTTTTCTGAGCTTTTTATGAATCATCGTTGATAAACTTATACATTTCGATTCCTCCCCATGATTTGTTATCACAATCTTAGGTCGTGGCTGAATTCGCCTTAAGAATTGTGATATTTGACTCCTTGACGAATGTCCGCTAAAGCCTTCCAGTGTAAAAACATTAAGATTTAATCTTACTAATTGAGTTCTTCCTTTTGCATCAATATATTGAAATTCTCGGAAGCCTCGTTGAATTCTATTGCCTAGTGTTCCAGAAACTTGATAAGAAACGAAAACTAGAGCATTATTTTTATCATTTGCCAAGGCTCTCAAATATTGGACAGAGGGACCTCCTATTAGCATGCCACTTGTTGCCATAATAATACAAGGTCCTCCTTTTTGCACATCTAATCTTTCTTCATGGGAGGTTATAGTTGTAAAAAAGTCGCTTAAAAATGGATTTTTACCTTGATGTAATATTTTTTCCCTTAGATCGCTACTAAGAAAATCAGGGTTAGCAGTATGTATAGCCGTCGCCTCGCTGATTAATCCATCTAAAAAAACAGGAACACTTTCAATCACACCTTTAGAAATAAATTCTTCTAAGATTATAATTAATTCTTGTGCCCTCCCTACAGCTAATACTGGGATTAATATTTTTCCTCCTTTTTTAATCGTTGAAGTTAAGATTTGTTTGAGTTCTCTTTCTGATTCTTGTCTACTAGGAATTCGATCTTGGGGTCCACCATAAGTAGCTTCAAGGAGCAAACTTTCAACCCTGGGAAACTTAACGGTAGCTTTTTCTAATAATCGAGTTTTTTGATATTTAAAATCTCCTGTATATACAAAATTATAACCTCCTTTTCCAAAGTGTAAATGTACGATTGAAGAGCCTAATATATGACCCGAATTATGGAGTGTTAATTTAATATCCGGTGCGATATCAGTAACTTTACCCCATGAAAGGGGAATAGTATGAAGGACTGTTGTCTTAACATCTCGCTTAGAATAAGGACTAATAGTCCCTTCTTTCTCAGATATCTGTACCATATCTAATTGTAACATAGTTGATAGGTTTCTAGTAGGTAAGGTACAATAAACAGGCCCTCTGTAACCATATTTGAATAGAAAAGGTACAAGGCCACAATGATCTAAATGTGCATGGGAAACGATTATAGCATCTAAATCTCTTACGGAAAATTCGGGAATCTCAAAAAAAGGATATTTTTCATTAGGATTTCCAATATTTAATCCACAATCAAGTAAAACATTACTGTCTCTAGTTTGCATAAGGATACAAGATCTACCAACTTCTCGAAATCCGCCTAAAGAAGTCATACGAACAACTAGGTCATTAAAAAGGATTGGACGATGGATTCTCTTCCCAATTCTTAATAAAATATCTTTCTGAGTTTTTCTTTCTTGTTTAAGCATCCCTCTAATTAATTGGATAGTTCGTGATGGTAATGGAGGAGTTCTTATCGTTTTTGGTTGCCAAAAGGTATTTGCCCGTATTTCTTTTAAATTAACCCCTTTTTTTCCAATGACTAGACCAGGTTTACCCGATTCAATTATTACTTCACCTCTAGTATGATCAAATTCAATGGTCGAAACTTCAGCTTCTTCACCTACTAAATTCCTTATATAATCCTCTGTTTCGTTAGGATCTTTTCGTTTTTCTACATTCCATCTAAAAACTACTCTCTTCCTCATTAATTTTGCGAGATCCTTTAGAATAGTTGAACTATCATCTATACTTAAATCAATGTTATCAGAGTAAACAGCGATTTCAGGACCTTCAAATTCAATTTTTTGTACATTTACTTCAGGAGGAAGATTTGAGACAATCTCTTCCTTAATTCTTAGCAATTCACTTTCAAAGCTCATTTTTATAACTCTCCTTTAAATAATTAAATAAAGCATCAAAAATCTTTGATTTTTATCTTAAATTAATCATTTAAACTGCGTTCTAAAATTGTTATTTATATTTACTACGAAATTTATTTGTATATGAAGATATTTCGATTATTTTTTAATTCTGTTTTTGAATAAACGAGATATAATTCTCTTACGTAATTTCTTTACAAGAGAATTTAGTTAGAAAAAATAATTTCAATATTTCTAATATTATAATACTAATTTTCAAATAAAAACCTTATGATTATGGAAAATTAGCCACGATATCTTAATATCCATTCAGTTTTTGGTGAAATTTCAAAGCATACAAGATTAGAGAAAGTTTTTTTTTAAATGAAAACTAGAAAATATATGACTAAAGTAAAAATAGGAGCTATAGCATCGGGCAGTGGTTCAAATTTTATGGAAATAATAAAATCAACTGAAAGTGGAATTTTAAAAGATAAAGCTACTGTTGAAGTATTAATTTGTAATAAAACTGGAGCATATTGCATGGAAAGAGCTAAAAACCACGATATCCCGCATCTTTTAATTGAATCTAATAAGCATGAGGGCACCAGAGAAGAATTCGATGCGAAATTGATTGAAGTCCTGGATAAATATGAATGTGAACTAATTGTTCTTGTAGGATATATGCGGTTTGTTTCGTCAATGTTCATTGACCATTTTAAGGGAAATGTTATGAATATTCATCCTTCATTATTACCTTCTTTTAAGGGAATGCATGCACATAGAGATGTGCTAGAATATGGTGCAAAGGTTTCAGGATGTACGGTTCATTTTGTAGATTCACACGAAGACCATGGTCCTATAATAATACAAAAATGTGTAAAGGTTTATGATACTGATACAGAAGACACCCTTGGACCAAGAATATTGGAATGGGAGCATAAAGTCTTTCCTAAATGTATTGAACTTTATTGTGATAAAAGATTACATGTGGTGGATCGAATAGTAAGGATTGATGGAGAGATTAAATTATAGTTTTAATTAAATAAAAAAACTATTTATATATTTTCTTGCTATAATTATTATTGGAAATAGCTTTAATGTTTTCTCTGACCCAACTGAGATTGGTATCGGATATATCAATTAAATGAAGAAGATCTTGAGTAAATAAAAGCTATTTCCTCCTTTAATTTTAAGCTCTTATAACTAAAATTTTAATCATATCAATTATATCTTAATGTAATATTAGAGAAAACAACTTCTAAAAAAAAATGCCACCTAGGAAAGAGATTGCAGAAATTCTTAATTTAATGGAGAAGACTGCTAATATAAGAAATATTGGATTTGTAGGCCATATTGACCATGGTAAAACAACATTATCTGATTCCCTCTTGAGCGAAGCAGGTTTATTAAGTCCAGACTTAGCTGGAGAAGCTCGTGCTTTAGATTTTCTTGAAGAAGAACAAAAACGGGGTATCACAATGAAATCTGCTAATATTTCATTGTACTATGAGAAATCTCTTGAGGGACATGAACCATTTCTTATTAACTTAGTAGACACTCCAGGACATTTGGATTTTAGTGGAAAAGTCACCCGGGCATTGAGACTTGTGGATGGGGTGGTAGTGGTTGTTGATGCGGTGGAAGAGATAATTACGCAATCGGAAACTGTAATAAGGCAAGCATTACAAGAAGGAGTTAAACCCGCACTTTTCATTAATAAAGTGGATAGATTAATTAGGGAATTAAAACTTACAGATGAAGATATTAGGAAAAAATACATTAGAATAATTAACGATTTCAATACGCTAATAGAAAGATATGCAAATCCACCATTTAATAAGGAATGGAAAGTATCTCCCGCTGAAGGAAATGTAGCGTTTGGTTCTGCACTCCATAAATGGGGATTCACCGCTAAAATCATGGGAGAAAGTGATCTCAAGTTTAGTGATATAAAAATCCGTTACCAAAAAGAAACCTATTCTAAAGATTCCTACAGTGATTTACAAATTTATCTTCCAATACACAGGGCAATATTAGAAATGGTCGTTGATCATCTTCCAAATCCTATTGAAGCTCAAAAATATAGAATTAAAAAGATCTACGCCGGAGATCTAAATTCAGAAGTTGGAAGGGCTATGATTAGGTGCGATCCTATTGGTCCGTTAGTAATTTTTTTGAGTAAAGTTCAAGCAGATAAGCATGGTTTAGTCGCAACTGGAAGGATTTTTTCAGGGAAATGCCCAAAAAAAAAGGAAATATTTCTTTTAAGAGAAAATAATTATGAAACCATTCAGAGAATTGCAATTTTCATGGGACAAAGAAGAGAACAAGTGGACGAGATTCCTGTAGGTAATATCGTTGCTATAGAAGGACTTAAAAAAATTAAAAGCGGGGAAACTATTGTTGAATCTAAGTATCTAGATCAAATAGTTCCTTTTGAAAATGTGAAATATATTACAACACCCGTCGTAACTGTTTCAATAGAGCCTGAATACTTAAGAGATTTAGAGAAAATGAAAGAACTCATTGAAAACCTTTTAATTGAAGATCCTAATTTAAAATTCGAAATCAATGAAGAAAATGGAGAATTTTTGTTATCTGGGATGGGACCACTGCATCTTGAAATCAGTACTAATGAATTAAGAAAAAGAGGAGTGCCCGTTTCAATCTCTGAACCAAGAGCCGTATTTAAAGAGTCTTGTAAATATCAATCATCATTAATTAAAGTAGTATCCCCCAATGGTAAAAATTCTCTTGAACTAAAAATAGAGAGACTAGACGATAAATCTGTTAGATTCTTTCAATCTACCGATTTTCGCTCAATAAAACCATATAGTAGATTAAATGAAGTCTTAAGAGAAAAAACAGGTCTTAATGAGACTGAAATCAAAAAATATTGGAAAAATGACGAAGATCAAAATGTATTAATTTATTTAGGAAATTCAGAATTAAATGAATCTTATAAAGATCTAATTCCAAAAATAATTGAAAAAATTCATTTAAATGGTCCACTCTGCGGTGAAAAATTAACGGCAATTAAAATATTAATAAATGAATTGAGTGTCGCTGAATTAGATGAGGAAAATGCGTTCACAGAATTATCTACTATGTTTTATGATGCTATAAAAAAAGGACTAACTGAAAGCGAATTAATCTTATTAGAGCCCATATATCATACAATTATCCAACTTCCTCCTGATTATATCAAAAACGCACTTACTCTTCTTTCAAAATATTCTGCTAAAATTAAATCTATTGACCAAGAAAAAGAATATCAATCAATTATTGAGATTTTGTTACCTGTAAGGAATTCTATTAAATTTGCTGAAGATATCAGATCAGCAACTTCAGGAAGGGCATTCTGGCAAAATGAATTTTATGCTTTTATGGAAGTTCCTGCGCAAGAATCAAAAAAGATTATTAGTGATTTGCGATTTATAAAAGGATTATCTTGGTAAAAAATAATAGAAATAAATATATTTCTTTGGATTTTATATATATTTGTATATAAACATAATAATACATAATTAATAAATGAAATATTACAGCTGTTATGACTGTGATTAATTTTAAAATTGATGGCAATAGGAAGAAAAAAATAGAAGCTATCTCGAAAATAAAGGGTTATAAAAGCGTTAGTGAATTTATTCGTTATGTTATTGATAAAGAAATGAATTTACAACAAAAAATTGACGATTATTTATCCAAAAATCCAGCTTTTGATAGGAAAAAAATTAAAATTCCGGAATATATTCCTGATGGAAAGTACCTTGGAATTTCTCGAAATTGTATAGTTGCAATAGGGGATAGCGCACAAGAAGTTGCTTCTATTTTAGCAGAAAAATTTCCAGAATCTGCTACTGGAATAATTCATAAAGGATATGAATCAGAAACATTAGATTTCATATTTTCTATATTTTCAATCGAAAAATCAGATTGTTATCACCAAGCAGAATATAAAAATAATTATTATCCGATACTTCCTTTTTCAATGGATTTCAATGGAGAAAGGAAGAACTTCTATGGATTAATAGATACAGGTGCTACGATAACTGCTATTAATAAAAAGATTATTGAAGATCATGACATTAAACCAATTATGAAGAAAAGAGTATTTACAGCAAATGACATTGTAGAAGTTAAAATTTTTAAAGAGATTTTAAATTACCAAGATATCTCTTATGAATTAGAGTTTATGGCCACCGATATTCCAAAAGAATTTTCTTTTCATGCATTGCTTGGTAAAAATTTCATTGATAAGTTTAACATTCTTTTTTTAGGGATTGAAAAACTTTTTTGCATTCAACCTATTTAAAGGTCTTTATTAGTAAGAATGATAAATGCGCCCACCGGGAATTGAACCCGGGTCCTCAGGTTGGGAACCTGAGATTCTACCACTATACTACGAGCGCTTTTTTTAATAATAAATAGTATATAAAGATAGTAAGATTTTCTAATTAAGTTTTTTCTGATATGTGTTTAATTTTTTGTTATTGGAAAATATTCGAGGGCTAGGATTGGGATTATCCCTCGTAAAAAAAATCGTGGATCAAGTTAAAGATGATCATACCAAGGGAAGTAATTTTATCGTACTAATTCCCGAAGTAAAATAATTGAACTTTAATCTTGTTAATTATGGTTTTAATATTAATTGGTATTTCAAGTAGTTTAACTAAATTAGCCATCAAGATGACGATAAGTTTTTAAAAATGGTTTTTTAAAAAATAATCATAGAGTTTAATTAGCTTGGTATATTTTAATCATTGAGAAAGAATTAGAAGTAAATTTTAAGTGAACTTATTGAATTTTAAAGATTTAGGTATTAAACGCATTGAAACTCTCAATGCTTTAAATGAATTAAAAATAACTACTCCTACACCTGTTCAAGAAAAGGCAATTCCTTTAATTTTGAAGGGCCATAATATCATGGCTCAGGCTAAAACAGGAACAGGAAAAACACTAGCTTTTGTTATTCCGATAATAGAAAGATTATCTTTTCAATCTAATGAAGCTTTAATCTTGCTTCCAACTCGGGAACTTGCAAAACAAGTTAATAGTGTTATTAAAGATTTAGGAAATAGCAAAATAAAGTCGCTAACCATATATGGGGGCGTCTCAATAAATGATCAAATTAGAAAATTAGAGCAAGGACTTCACATTATTGTTGGAACGCCTGGAAGAATTATTGATTTATACAAAAGGAGAAAATTAAATCTAAGTAAGATTAAATTTGTAGTGTTGGATGAGGGTGATAGGCTCTGGGATATGGGATTTGCTCCAGATGTCAAATACATTTTGAACCAAATTAAATCTAAATATCAGTTCATGTTATTTTCAGCCACATTGGATTATGATATGAGGCAATTAGTTAAAACGTATGCCAAAAACGAATTTGATTTTCTTAATTTAAGCAGAGATGACCTAACAGTTAAAAATACTCTCCAATTTTATTATTTAATTGATCGTTTTGAACAGAAATTCAACACATTTTTAGAGATTTTAAGAAAAGAAAGGCCCCAGCATACACTTGTATTTGTTAATACGAAGAGAACTGCTAATTGGTTATTTAACAAATTGAAATCAAATAAAATGGGACACAAAATTGGATTAATTTCTGGAAGTTTATCACAATTTCAACGTGAAAAAATTCTCAAAGAATATAAAGATCACAAAATTAACATGCTCATAGCTACAGATGTGGCGGCAAGAGGTTTAGATGTTGAGAACATATCTCACGTTATAAACTATGATATCCCTAAATTTCCTGAGAATTATGTTCATAGAATAGGTAGAACATCCCGAATGAATAAAAGAGGTGTAGCAATTACACTATGTCTAAAGGATGAGTATGAATATTTATGCTATATTGAAGGCCTAATTGATAAAGAAATTCGGCTGAAAATTTTGAAGAGTCAAGAGCGCGCACGCCACCGATTTACAATTTATTAAACTTATTAAGATTTTTTATTTGTAATTTCATTATAAAAATCTTTTAAAAGTAAGATTTAAATTACTAATTATGGAAAGAGAAAGAAAATTTATTAATAAACTTCTTACTATCGCTTCTGGGGGGATCTATGGAATTCTATCCCTTATAGCAAGAATTTCTGGTGATCTTTTAGCGTATCTCTTTTTTCCCGGATATAGTATTTTTGATAATATGGTCTCTGAACTTGGGGTTGGAGCTGGAGGAATATTTTTCAGTTTAGGATTAATAATTTCGGGAATTGTGTGTATACCATTCTACATCGCACTTGCGAGATCACTTAAAGGCGACGAGATTAATGAAAAAACGATAAGAATGGGGCTAATATTTTTTTATATTTCAGATATCACTTATATTCTCGTAGGTTTCTTTCCTTCTGTTGAGGATAATTATCTTATTTATCTTGCTCATGGGATTTTAGCAGTAATTAGTTGGCTCACAGGAATAGTGTATTTAATAACTTTTAGTAAACTAATGCTTAAAAATAGTAACTATTCAAAACTACCGGCATATTCAGGATTTTGTCTTGTAGGTTTTTTACTCGTATTTATGCTTACTTGGCTTCCAATCTTAGAATGGATAATGACGTTCGCGTTCATAATTTGGCTAATGATAATCTCATGTTATGTGAGATATAATAAATTAGATAGGATATATTCATAATTTTTAAAATTTGGAATTCATTTTTATAACTTGTGGATGAACCTACAAAATCTATAGATAAAATTCATGAAGTAATACCTGGAGGTGTATTTGGATTATTATCCGTAGTCATTGTAATTTTAGGAGAACTAATTGCATTTTTGCTTTTCCCAGGATATAGCATTTTTAAAAATATGGTTTCAGATTTGGGGGCTGGACCAGGGGGGATTTTTTTTAATCTAAGCATAATACTCTCAAGTATAATCATAATTCCTTATTATATACACCTCGCAAAATCTTTTACCGGAGAAAATATTAAGGAAAATCTCAGAAAATATGCGTTACTGGCGGCACTAATATCCTGTATAACCTATTCTTTTCTAGGTTTCTTTCCTTCTATTGAAGAAATATTCATTATATATCTTATCCATGGTATTTTTGCTACAATTAGTATAGCTAGTGGATTCGGATATTTAATACTATACAGCATTTTGATGCTTAAAGCTCAAAATTATTCAAAATCCCAAGCATGTCATGGTTTTATCGTTGCCGGGTTGTATGCTGCCTTTCTGATGACTTGGATTCCCATTATAGAGTGGGTGATGAATTTGGCTATTTTAACTTGGATCACAGCTAATTCAATAT
>JAHQWS010000288.1 GCA_029856295.1 Promethearchaeia archaeon | reverse complement strand
GATCTCACCCAGCTGATAGTGTTTTGAAATATCTTCAAGCTTAATTATTACACCATTTTTACTCATTTTATCTAGTCACTTTATTTTTTTTTCATTTCGTTATCTTAACCTTTAAATACTATTGCTGGATCTATTCTGTGTACCTTGTTTATGGAAAATATCGAACATGCGATTCCAACTGCCAAATAAGCTAAGTAAATATATATTGAAGCAAAGATATCAAGTAAAATCGGCATCCCCGCGCCACCTCCCATTAAATCGAATAAGATTGTTAAAATTGACCCTAATATAAAACTCAGTGTTATATAGATAAAGACCTGTCCAATGAGCATCTTATTTATCAACCCTTTACTTGCTCCAATAGCCTTAAGAGTTCCAAACTCGGGTATTTTTTCTTGTATCGATTGGTACATTACCACCGTTATAATTATCATGGCTACAAAAAATCCTAAACCTACTAATGTATATATAGCTCCACCTAACCCTCCTTCGTTAATAATCATATTATGTGTATTCTCTTTAAGTTCTTGTTTTGTAAAAATATCAACTTCCTCAATTATTTCAAGATCAATTAAATCATTTATATCATCTTCAAGATCATCAATCTCATAACCGGATCCAAGTTCTACACCGATCATAATACTCCAATTTCCAAAAAATGGTGCGGCATTTTGAGCGGTCTCGATAGATGCCCATGCATAAGGTGTAAACATAAACCTTGCGTTTTTACAAAAACCAACAATTTCCATTTCAACCTCTCCTATTTGTACATCATCCCCAATTTCTAAATCGGGAAAGTTGTTTTTTATGCTTTCATCGACAATAACTGTGTTTTCATCGTCAAGATCCTCAATGTTCCCTTTTATTATATCCCAAGGCTCAATTCTTTCACTATCTAGCTCATAACCAATCAAATTAACATCCGCAACATAATCTTCTGTCTCAAAATCGAAATTCGCAAATATCAGTCTTTCCGCCTCATCCACATCATTCATAGCCTTGATTATCTCGTATGTGGAATCATTTATTGGACCCCCTTCGAAAAAATTTTCAGCATCCTCCTCCATAATCCACACATCAAATTCAAATCTATCGAAGGCATCAGTAGATTGAACTAAAACTCCGTTATACATCCCAGCACTATACTGAACAAGAAACATGCTAACCGAAAGCCCTATCAAAATTAAAAGAAATTTACCCTTGCTATGAATCAAATCCCTAAACATTAAATTAACCATAATTTGATCACGCTCGAAATATAATTGCTGGATCTGTTTTATGTACTTTTCTTATTGAAAACAACGAACAAAATATTCCAAGACCTAAAGATATACCAAAAGTAATTAAAGATACTACTGGATTAACGCCTACTGGTAAAGCTGAGTAAAATGAAAGAAGGGGAGCTAATGCTATTGCTAAAATGATTGATATACCATAGGAAATCGATATGATAAACACAGTTTGGCTTATTAAAATATTGTTTATTAAGCCTTTCCTTGCCCCTAGTGCTTTCAATGAAACTAATTCTGGAATCTTTTCAACAACCGATTGGTATAAGGTTATGGTAATAATAATCATGGCAACAAAAAATCCCATCGCGGCAATGATTCCTATGCTTGATGCTAATCCGAAACCATATAAAATGTAATCAGAAATTTCTTCTTTCATATCTTCGGCAGAGATTACTTTAATCTCATCATCATATCTTTTTAATCGATCTTTCAACTGATTTACTGAGTATCCATCCTCGAGATTAACTGCCAAGTATGTACTTTCATTTTCCATGTATAAAAGTCTTTGGGCAGTTTTGTAGTTTGTCCACATTCTCGCATTGCCCATTACTTGATTATTTTCACAAAATCCCTTAACTTTTAATTTGTCATCAAATCCCCCAACCTTTAATTTTGAAGAAACCTTAAGATCTGGAAAATATTTATGTATTATTGTGTCAACGATAACACTGTTATTGTTCTTTATATCCTCCTTATCGCAATCAATACAATCCCATAGGTCAAAATATTGAGTCTTTACCTTAAAACTAACCAACCTTACCCCAGTATCATCATCCTTATATCTCACTCCAAGCCAATCATCTATGAATTTATCCACGTACTCTACGCCCGATATGCTTTTTACTTTATCATACATTTCATCTGAGACACTACCTCCCATCATTATATTTGCTCGATTACTTTGGATAATATAACAGTCATAATCTCCCTCATCAACAACACGAGTGTTCTGGTCAACAGATCCTGTCATCATGCCCATCCCTACATGTACCATCAGTAAACTAACTGTAAGCCCCAGAATTACTAGAATAATTCTAAATTTTTCATGAAATAGATCTTTTATTGTTAAATTTACCATTTAAACCATATTATTTTTGTAATTAAATAATATGAAGAAACAACAATAGTTCCTATTTAAGACTTTAAGAACCCAGTTTTTATAAATTTTAAAATTATAAAAGATTGAATCTTTTCTAATCTCTTATTAATTGCAGACTTTTAATTGATTTTTAGTAAAAATTGTATTAGATAATCTTACAATATTATCTTTTTTAATTCTAATTAGTTGAGAAAATTGTTTCCAAGAGTTAGAAATTGATGAAAAACAGATTTAAAATAAAAGGATATTACTAATTATACGTAATAATTTTTTGTTTCAGTTATTTAAATTTATTTAATTTTATATTTCCAAACATTAGTTATTTCTGAATATTTTTCTAATGCTTTATTTAACTTGCGCTTAACGTTATCGGCTCTAGGGCGTATTTCTAGGATTACCTCATATCGTCTAATTGCTTCTGGATAATTTCCAAGTAATTCATATATGACTGCTTTTTCAAAATGAGCAGATAAATGGGTAATGTTAATTTTGGTAACCTCATCAAAAGTTTTTATGGCTTCTTCGTATTTCTTAAGATCTTTAAGAGCTAATGCTTTATTATAAAATGCCTTAGTTTGACTAGGGTCGATTTTAATAGCTTGGTCATACGCTTCCATTGCTTCTTCATGGCTTTCGATTTTATCTAGCATAACGCCTTTTTGGTTATAATATTCATAATTATCTGGATAAGCTATCAATGCATCATCGATATATTTTATTGCTCCTTCATAATCGCCAATGCGGTACAGTTTCAAGCCAGCTTTAAATAATTTTTTTCCTTTTTTCTTGTCAACTATTACTTCTGATTCTGTTGCATTCTTTTTAGACACAATTCAAACCTTTAAATTTTTTATTTATTATTGTGCTAATTAAACCATAATAATAAAATTATAGTTTACTAAATTTTTATTATGAAAGAAAATATTATTGTGATTGGGGCGGGAATCGGCGGATTGAGCTGTGCTGCTTTATTGGCTCATGGTGGCCACAAAGTAACGGTTCTTGAAAAAAATTCCTATATTGGAGGCGCGTGTAGTTCATATGAAAAACAAGGCTATACGCTTGATCGGTCAGTACATTTATTTAGCTTAGGATTAAATGGACCTTTTGGAAAAATTCTAAACAGGTTAAATTTGAACAATTTAGAATTCGTCAAAGAGGTAAATAAAAAGACGGCAATGAAATTTTATCAGACAGAAGGATATTACCCTTCAGATTTTAATGTGAACTCAATGATTAATGCTATGAAACCAAGTACATCTAACGGAGAAAGAACTGAAAAAGCAACAGAAAACGCGGTTATGACACGATTGAAAAAGATAGGAGTAACCCCCCAAACTTTTAAAGAATTGGGAAAAGTAATGGCAAGTATTTTGACAATTAGAAAGAAAAAATTAGCGCAATTATACGAAGATGGATTGACAGTAACACAATACATCAATCAGATTTCCGAAGATCCGTTCATTCATGGATTATTTGCCTTCATTTTAGCAGGAATGTTTGCCATTTCACCGAAGCAAGCAAGTGCGGGTGAATTTGTCCATTGTTTTAAAACAGAAATGACTACACGAGAAGGATATCAATATCCTTTGGGAGGCGGATCTCAAGCTGTGCCAAATGCACTGGCAGAAGGCATAAGAAGATATGGTGGTGAGATTCATATAAATTCTCGGGTTGATTCCATTGTGATCAAAAATGATAAAGTCCAAGGGGTAATGGTTAAAAATGAAATGATTAAAGCCCCGATAGTCATCAGTAATTTATCAATTAGAATGACAGTTTTAAATTTAGTGGGACGGGATTATTTTGATAGAAATTATTTAGCAAAAATTGAGAGCCTAAAACCTTCATTATCTTCAATGACATTTAAATTGGCCCTAAAGGAACCATTGATTAAAGAATGGGGTTGTGTTAACCTGTATCATCCAACATTAGACGATTGGAAAGGCAAATATGGTCCAGGTGCTCCCAAATCAAATGGATTTTTTGGACCAATTCCCTCTAATATTGATCCTTCTTTAGCTCCTAAAGGAGGCCAAGTGGCGATATTTGGAACCATTGTTCCCGCAAAAGTTACAAATTGGGATAAATGGCAAGAAGTCTATTATGCTGACTTACAAGAATTTTTTCCCGAATTAAAAAAGAAAATTAGCTTCATGGATGTGTCATTTCCTAAAGATTTTGCGAAAGCGACAGGGAAACCTTCTGGTCCTGTTGAAGGATTAGCTCTGACACCAGATCAAACGGGTATAAACAAACCTTCCTCAGTATTGCCTATTGAAGGTTTATATGTAGTCGGAGATACTGCAGGTACTGATGCTCACGGAATTGGAACGCAATTAGCAGCTGATTCAGGGATAAAATGTGCAGATATGATTTTAGGAAAAATCGAAAAAAATTAAAAATGAGAGTACAATACCTTAAAGTAAAGATAATCTGACTTAATTTTTAAACCAACTAAGCCAGTTAGGATTAAAATTATTTAATTTATTAAAAACAGAATAAAGAATAATTATGGTAGGAATATAAGATAGAGTTGCCATTATTGGGTGTGATTCCAAAAAATACGGGGAATTATGGGATAAAAGTCAATTTGATTTACTCGCAGAAGCTTGTCAAGGCGCTATTAAGGATGCTGGAATAACTAAAAATGATAACGATCCTGCATAACGGGCTCTATATGTAACCTTCCAATCATCAGAACTTATATCCCTATCAATACTCTTTATTTCTTCTTTAATTTTTTCTATTCCTCGTTCATTTTGGTCTGATTTATCTATTCTGATTTTCGCCATAAGACCCTATTTTCTATTTAATCATATTACTTAACTCAAAAAGAGTTATTACTATGATTTTAAGAAGAAATTATTTAAATTAGGAGAAAAAGGCTGTTGAATTAAATAAGATAAACAAAATGTAATAAAAACTAATAAGATTGTAATGACTTTTGTAAAAAATCAAGAATAATGATTACTGTACTATTTAATTAAAATTATAATTGAAAAAAAATTTTAACCTTCCTCTTGTTTTTGTTCTAATGCCTCTTTAGGAAATAACTTCTGCTTTAATTTAACCAAGCCTGTCTCCTCATCGAAATCTAGAATATCAACATTCGCAAGTTCGTTCACGGCTCTTATTACCCAAGCACCTGCAATTCCTGTAGTATTCTTCAATTCATCTCGAGTCATCTCTTCTTTCTGACCCGAAAGGGTCAAAATTATGCGATAGTGTGATTGACCCTCCCATATTTTTTCTATTAGAACAGCATATACAGATAATAATGCTTTTATCCGTTCAAAATTAAATTCAGCTTCTTGGCTTTCCTCGGCAATCTTGGCTAGTTTATTCAATTCTACTTTTAGGCTTTCGTATTCATCTAAGAGTTTCATTTGCTCTTCGCTCATGGAACCAATTTTTTCGTCTCTTTCTTTTTTATCCTTTTCTAATTGGATTGTCTCCTCTTCTAATTTCTTTTTATCTTGTTCTAATTGATTTTTCTCAATTTCCAGTTGTTTTTTATCGTTTTCTAATTCATTTGCAGCCTTTTCTAATTTTGATTTGTCACTTTTAAGTTGCTCTTTTTCTTTTTCAAGTTTTACCAATTCTTCTTTTGCGGCATTCAAAACTTTAGTTATATTTTGAACTGCTTCTATAGTCCCATCTATAACTTGCAGAGTATTTTTTTCTTCGGACATTGAAATCAAGTTATAACTAGCTATTAAATAATATAAATTTATTTGAGTAGTTATAAAAAAAAATTTTTATTCATAAAAACTTATATTATTTGTGATGAAAAAAGAGAAAGATGATGAAACATCTCGTAGTATGACATTAGTTATTTTTTTCTTATTTTTCGCATTTAGTATGAGTGTTTTGTATATTAATAGAACCCAAAGTTATTATTATTACGAAAGAATTAGCTTTAAATCCGCTGGAGCGACACTATACGCAAATTTATATTACCCTAGTAAGAATATAGATTTCCAAGATAAGCATCCATTAGTTATATACGCTCATGGTATTGGAAGTCAAAGAGATATTGATTTAAGAATTCCAATCGAATTAACAAAAAGAGGTTTCTTTGTTGCCGCTTTAGACTATCACGGTCATGGGGAAAGTGAAGGAGAACTTACGGATATTGATCCCGATACAAATATTCCCGCTGTTGCACAAGATTGTACTAAATTATTAGATACTCTAGAAAAAATGAGTGTTTATAAGGAGAATATAGATAAAGATCAAATCGGGTTAATAGGCCATTCTATGGGCGGGATGGTTGTTTTACAAAATCAAGCGCTTGATGATCGATTTAAAGCCACAGTAGCATGGGCTCCATTAGTAAGTTTTGACCCTAAAGAACTCGGAATCACTGAAGGAGAAAAATTTGAAGATTATATTCCTGAAAATTTACTAAATGAAAATAATTCGGAGAATTTATTAGTTATCCAGCATGTTGATGATGAGGTCCTTGATTTCGAAGATAATGCTGAACTTGCTCAAGAATTAACGGGATGTAAACTAATAAAAATAACTGAAAGTTTTGGTTCCCCCCATCAATTAATTTCTGAAAAAGTTTTGAAGAAATCGATTAATTGGTTTGAAGAGATTTTTTTCGATTCTGAAACAAAAAACGGCCCCATTAATCTTTCATATGTAATTAACTACATTTTATTAGGTATAAGCCTAATAGCATTGTTTTCAACAGCTTTTTATTTTATGAACTATATTTCACAGTATTTTGACTTTAAGAGAGATTTGAATCGAAAATCATCACCGATAATTCCAAAAAAAGAGATTTCTATACAAATTATTAAGATTATTGCTTACTTTGCTGTATTCATTAGTATTTGGCTTTTTTTCACATTACAATTTGGATTAATTGGTCTTTTTTATGTTTCAATTATTGTAATATTTTCATATATATCAATTAAACTTGCGATTTTTATGATTAAAGAAAGAGACAAATTCAATCTAAAGGATTTTTCAAAATCTCAATATGATGAAGATACAATTGTTTATACCATTTTATGTACTGGAATTTTTTTAGGATTATACCTCGCGTTTTCAATTGTATATCCGTTTGATTTTGTATATTCCCTTGGTTTTTGTTTTTCCTCCACATTTTATATCCTAAGTAGTATTATATCCGCTCTAGAAAATCAAAAACCATCTTAATAACTACATTAGCAATAACAAATCGCGCTATTCTTATTAGCCTTAACATGTCGTTAGCATTTCTGACTGTGGTATTAGTTTTTTATTTGATTTTCTTAATTGTTATCATTAAAAACTCTTTAATTTATGAAGAAATGAAATTTTTTATTGACGAGATCATTGCTTCCTTTATTATAATTGAAATTTTCTTTAGCGCAGGGATCTTTGAAGGTTTAGGGATAAATTCAGTTCTATCCTATTTCTATAATCTTTAATTACATAATGCATTTTTTAGAAACATGGCTGAAGAAGAAAAGAGTGAAAAAAAACAGAGAATGATATTCGGAGTGTCAGTACCAGTTTTTATAATGGGATTGGTTTCACTTTTTACCGACATTTCAAGTGAAATGATTCAGAGTATTTTACCTCTCTTCATTCTTTCAATCGGGGGGAGCATCTTAATTTTAGGAATTATTTCGGGGGTAACAACTGCATTATCTAACATTTTAAAGGGAGTTACGGGATGGATGAGCGATAAAATAAATAAAAGAAAACCGTTTGTAGTTGCAGGGTATACCATATCAAATCTATCAAAGCCTTTTATAGGCTTTAGTCCTTCTTGGGAATTCGTATTAGGTCTTAAAGCGACGGATCGCATTGGTAAGGGTTTAAGGACCTCCTCAAGAGATGCTCTCATCTCTTATTATGCTGTAGAGAAGGGAAAAGCTTTCGGGTTGCATAGATCTATGGATACTCTAGGGGCGGTTATTGGATCTCTTGTAGCATTTTTACTATTGTATATGGCTTGGACATATTCTCAGATAATTTTCTTTTCATTGATTCCTGGTATATGTGCAATCGTTTTGGTTCTAACTGTTAAAGAGGTAGATCCTACAAAACTGGATGAGACAAAGTTAAGATTCTATGGACAGCCCAAAGTAGATAAAATCGATAAAAAGTTTGTTAAATTAATTATTATTCTTGGAGTAATTGAATTTGCGAGCTTAGATATAGCCTTTCTTATTGTTCGTTCAACTGATTATATACCTGCTGAATCAATATTCCTAATCCCACTCTTTTATCTCCTTACAAATATCGTTTATGTAATTTTTTCTCCTATAAATGGTTCAATATCTGATAAAATAGGGAGAAAACCAGTTATTGTCGTTGGCTTATCGCTCTTATTAATTTCATGTATATTATTAGCATTTCCTACTGATGTTTCTCTATTTTCATTGATAATGATAGTTTTAATATATGCGATGTTCGGTTTCTATTTGGCGGCAGTAGATCCAATTTCGAGGGCATATATTGCAGATTTAGCGGGCAAAAATAAAAGAGGCAGAGCTTACGGGTATTATTACTTATCTGTCGGACTTATATCTCTTGCAGAATCAATTATTTTTGCCTTAATCTATGAATTTTATTCTTTTACATGGGCATTTATTTACATTTCAATTATGTTGTTCATCTGTATTATCGTGTTTGTTATGACGGATTTCTCTAAGATAATCGAGCAGAAAAAACTTTAATAGTAATAATAATTATGCTTTTGGTTTTTGTTTTTTATTTAACTCTTTTTACGTTTCTTCAAGTAGTTCAATAATTGCGACTAATTCGTCCATAATTCTGCTAAATTAATGATTACTTCACTAGCTTTTTGTAAGGCTAATGTAGGAATATATTCTTTTCTTGAATGAAATAGCATGCCTCCTGCAAATATATTTGGTGTTGGAATTCCTTTCTCGCTTAATTTGGTACCGTCTGTCCCCCCTCGTATTGAATGAATTTTAACTTCTAAGCCTGCTAACTCAATAGCTTTCTTAGCTAAATCAATAGCCCTTTGCTCCTTTTCCAAAAAAATCAGCATATTCTGGTATTGATGTAGAAAATTTAACTCAATTTTTAATCCTGGATAGCGAAGCTCGTATAATTTTTTTAAATTCTCCAAATAACTCATGCGGTTTTGATTATTTTTTAATTCAAAATCTCTTATAATTAGAGTCGCAGTTGCCTCCTCTTCATTCCCTTCTAGATTCATCAAATGATAAAAACCCTCCCTTTCTTCTGTATGTTCTGGTGATTCCGTTTCAGGTAATTCACTTAAAAATCGACTAGCTATATGAATGGCGTTTAACATCAAATTTTTAGCGTAACCCGGATGAACATTAAGCCCTTTCAATTTAATAGTAGCCCCCCAAGCATCAAAACATTCTATTTCCAGTTGACCCATTTCAGAACCATCTAAAGTATAACAAATCTCAGGTAAAAGCTTCTTTTTAATTTTCCTCGTACCACGACCAATCTCCTCGTCGGGCGTGAAACAGACTGTTATTGGACCGTGTTTTAATTCAGGAAACTTTTTCCACACTACACAAGCAGCCATAATTTCTGCGACACCTGCTTTATTGTCCGCTCCCAATAAGGTATCTCCTTGTGAAGTTATTATATCTAAGCCAATATATTCTTCTAATTGAGGTGATTCCGCTATTGTTAAGCTAATTTCTTTATTTTGGGAGAATAGTATATTGCTTCCATCGTAATTTTTATGAATGACAGGTTTCACATCTTTTCCACTTACGGCTTGTGAAGTATCTAAGTGAGCAATAAATCCGATAGGTTTGACATTTTCAAATCCTTCGCTCGGAGCTAAATTAGCATAAACATAACCAAATTTATCATGAATGTTATCTTCTAAACCTAAGTCTATCAATTCATTGCTCAGTATTTTTCCTAATTCCAATTGGTTTTTTGTAGATGGAAATGAAGCAGATTTTATATCGGAAGTTGTCCAAATTTTCACATATCTTAAGAAACGTTCCAACGCATCTTCTAACAAAAATTCTTGTATTTCTTTAGATATTTTCATTTTTAACTCTTTATTATTAGGCGTTTTAAATTAAAAATAATTATAATTAAGAATAACTTATGAAAAAAGTATAAAATTATTTGGGTATTTTCATATAATTCAGAACAAATTAGCTATAATTTATATAGGTCGAGTTAAATGTTACATGTATACAAATTCTCTTTAAAAAATTAGTGATTAGATTAATGGTAGAATTAACACCTCTAGAAATGTTGAACGGCTCAATGTCTATCGTTCAGGTCATTCTAAATATAACTGTAGGTTTAATGTTGATCTCAAAATACTCTAAATATAAAAGCAGACCTCTTCTATTTATGGGCATTTCTATGATATTACTGTCAGAAGTATGGTTTACACATAGTTTAGCACTTATCCTAATACTCACAACAGGAAGCGGACTATCTCCCGAGATGTTTTTTTTATGTGCGTTCACTTTGGTTCCGTGGGCCACTTTAGCTTGGATGGTCGTAATTACTGATCTTATGTACAAGGATAAACAAAAACTGATTTTATCAATATACGCCATCTTTGGAGTTGTATATAATATAATTTTCTTTTACTTACTGTTTACGAATATTACATTAATAGGTCAATTAGACAGTCCAATCGATCCGCATACCGGGCCTTTTATCACTGCTTATCTTCTTATCATATTGATTAATGTATTTATAACAGGTTTTTTATTTTTCCGTGAAAGCCGTAAAAGCCAAGATCCAGAAATACGTTTAAAAGGACTGTTATTTTTCTTATCAAGCACATCATTTGTAATAGCGTCGATTTTAGATACCTTACCCTTAAACATCGTAATTATAATCCTAGTGAGAATAATTCTTGTTTTATCTGCTATAGAAGTTTACGGTGCCTTTTTATTGCCTGAATGGATGAAAAAGCTCTTTTTAAAGGAAGAATCGTCTTAATTATCAAAAGTTCATATATATCTTTTTTTTTTTAAATTCTCATTTTTTGATAATATCATCTTAAAAAGGAATTAAAATCCGAGAAAATTAGAAGTTTTAGAACTCATAGCGAGATTAACATTATAATAATTATTAATAATCTCAAATAAAAAATCTAAATATTGCGGTTGCATTTTTATATTTTTAACTTCTTTAAAATAATCCATAATCTTTTTTGAAGTCAGTTCTTCATTTTCTTTTAAACTTTTATTAAGTGTAATAATTTCTTGGGATAAAGTAAATACCTTTTGAATTTCGTTTCTTATTAAAATTAAACTAGATTTAGTATCTGGTTCGCCTAAAAACATTTGTACAATTTTCCTTTCTATGTTTATATTTTTTGGTTTCATGATATTGTTTTTATCGTTAAGAACTTCATTGCCGTCAATTACTATATAATCTTTATACTTTTTCTTATCCTTATTGTAGTTATCTCTTGTTTCTAAAGATATATTGAGTTCAAATGAGTTTTGAAAAATAAATTTAAAAAATTTACTAAGATGGTTATGTATCGTTTCCATGTTATTTAGAATCAAGAGTTTTTTTTTATATAAAACACCACGGAGGAGAAATGTTAACCAGAGAGCATTGATATTGATGGTAATCAAATAAACATCAATAACATCAAGACTGGGAATGTCGGCTTCTATTAATTTTTGTTCTAACTCAAACTCAGGAGTTTCAATTTTGAAATCGGTTATAAAACTATCTCTAACTTTCAAATTTTTATCGATATAGGCTACAAATGAATGTGAACAAATTAAATTTTCGGCGACGTTAATTGCTGAAACGCCTCTTTCGCTCTTACGGATAAGATTCTCCTCTACCTCAATTATTCCTTTTTTTGAACAAATGGGGCAATGTATTTCAATTTCTACCATTATCTTATTAAAACTTAAATTAATTCTATGTTATTTATATCCCTTAACCTTGATATAAATGTATCGTCTTTATATATTTAAAAATATGTTCAAAAATACAATCTATCTTACTTTATAATTGAAGAAAAAAAAGTAAAATTAATCTTATTTGATTACTTTTAAATCAATGCCCTTAGTTTCTATTAAGTACTTGTAAATTAATGGTATATTTATTAATAGGAGCAAGGAAAATATCAGAAACGCTACCGCCAAAGAGTAAAAATAAGTAATGATACCCGTTAATATTAACCCTGAAGTTCCACCTATTGCGCCAATTATATTTTTAAATCCGGTTCCTGTTCCTCTTGCATCTGTTGGAACTAATTCTATGGTAGATATGCTAGTGAGAACCCAGAGGCCCCAAAATGCAATATTCATCATGCTTGTCCCTATACAAGCTAAAACTAATGCCGATTCAGGAATTTCAATCCCATTAATTAAAATTATAGCTCCTATGAAAAACATTGAGCAATAAATATATAATAGTGGTTTTCTTCCAATTTTATCTGCCAATACCGCAGTTATCATATAACCTACAATAACCGCTAGACTCATTACTGTCACAACTATATTTATGTCTCCTTCTCTTAAATTTGGGCTCTGCGATATAAAGAGTTCCCCTAACGTGATATATATATAATTCATTGACCAAATAAAAGCCAA
Source organism: Promethearchaeia archaeon (assembly GCA_029856295.1). Classification (GTDB taxonomy): domain Archaea; phylum Asgardarchaeota; class Lokiarchaeia; order Sigyniarchaeales; family SOKP01; genus LW40-45. The sequence goes on along the minus strand of JAHQWS010000288.1, from coordinate 5,661 downwards.
TATCATTAATGAGATATATGCCATTCGACGTTCGGATTTAAAAATAATTTGAAGGTTCTTTTTCAATTGATTAGCCTTTTCTTTCGCTGGTGGTCTATTTGCTTTGGCTTCTTGAAATGTCGATGTTTCTTTAATTGTTAATAAAACTATTATCCCCAAGGGAATTCCTAATGCTATTGAAAAATATGTCATACCTCGCCAAGCACCCTTAGGAGCGCCCTCATATATATAAATCGCACGAAATACGGGCATCAATACAGCACCAATTATACCACCAATTAAGACAATGTTTGTCCAAAAAGCTTTTTTTTCAGGAGGTGATTCTTCGTTGATATAAATCAACCAAATATCCGAAGCGGCAAAAATAGTAAGTAAAAATCGATATATGGTATATTCGACAATATTTCTTGAAAAAAGAATTCCCACTGAGGAAAGCGCCAAACCAAATACAGTCATGACTAATAAAAACTTTCTTCCGATTCTATCTGATGAATACCAAACAAGAAAAGCTACATAAGACCCTAAGGAAGCAATTGCCACACAGAATGCAAATATGGAATTAGCAACATTCTGAGGATAATCCGATAAGAATTCTTCAACTATTTTTGAAGGAATTACCGCATTGTAAAAACCTGTATACGTATCAAGAATTTGGACAAGTACCATAATGAATATCATGTATTTAAAATAGCCCTCAGATCTATTAGTTGAGTTTTCATTATTTAATTCAGTCATGATCATAATTATGCCATTGACGTATATATATCTTCAAGTAATCCGAATAAGAAATAAAGCACGTAAAAGGTTGTATAAAATAATTCTATGAGTTTGGAAGAGCTATTTATCATCTTTTACTATATGTTTGGTGATATCATCATCATAGCTATACATATGGAATTTATTTGGACTTAACAGGAAATTCGGATCAACGGTTTTCTTCATATCTTTGAAAAACTGTCGAAACTCTGGTGTATACGCATCGGCCTCGACAATGGACTGTGAAATTGATTCTCCTAGCCAATAATGTACCGCACCATATTTAACTTGGTATCGTAATTTTTTATGCCATATATCCATCGCTATCTGGCGCTGATCTTCTACATTTTCAGCATTAAAGCCACCCGCAGCTACACAGTTTCCATTTGGTAAAAGATGCATGGATCTTGCGAATAATGAAAAGCTCTGTCTTGGAAATTCGGTCATATGTTCCGTGTCAAATTGAAGGCTCGATTGTTCTTTTTCCGGTATAGCAGAAATTGGAATTTTATGACAGGTTACGCATGAAATTTTAGGAGGGACTAAAGAAATGAATTTATTAAAATAAGTATAGGAGAATTTTAAATTATAATCCCAATCTTTAGATAATTTTTCATCCAAATCAATTTCTTGCCACTCAAATGGCCTAGAATCATTCTTTAAAATCTCCTCAACTTTTTCAAGATAAACTTCCATAATTCTATCGTCAAAAGCTTCTAGAAATATTGAAAAAACAGGCCCCCTTAGTCTTGCTTTTTTCGGAGGACGATTTTTTGCTAACGTGGACAATAGGCGTACTACTGCGAGGGGTACTACATATAAATCCTGTAGCCCATCGCTCACTTCTTTTCGAAATTTATGCATTAACTCAAAAATTTTATTATAATCATCCTTGTGGAGCATATAATTCCTAAATATTTTGATAGGAGCATTTGGAAATAATCTCAAAAACGCTTTAGTCTTAATTCCCATCGTACCGACATCTCCCATAAAGAGTCCTGTAAAATCTGGTGCAACACCATATCGGCAAAATGGAGTAGCATATCTGTTTGCTGCAGCTCCAGTTCTAATAATTGTTCCTTGTGGATTAGGAAGGACGACTTCGACCCCTAAACAGATATCTGGCACGAGACCGTATTTAGTCGATCCAAAACCAGCTGTGCTATTCGAAAGACCGCCTCCTATGGTTGCCGAATATCCACTTCCAGGGCCAATAATTCCCGTAGTTAGACCTTTTGTTTGTAATTCTGAAAGTAAAGCTCCCCAAGTAACGCCACACTCTACTTCGCAATAAAAGTCAGACTCATTAATCTCTATGATCTTGTTCATTCTTGTAAGGTCAATAAGGATACCTCCTTCCGATACAGAACCCCCCACCAAGTCAGCCCCTCCTCCACGCGGGATCATGTGTATTTTATATTTATTAGCAATTCTTACGATTTCTGATACTTGTTGTGATGTTTCAGGCATAACGATGATCTCTGCCCATCTGTCTGGAAATGCAGGATCCACATTTCGTGAGTACGCAGCTTTCATAAAATCTTTATCAGTAACAAATTTAGACCCAACAACGTCTTCAATTTCTTTATATGCTGTTTTTATTTTTGACATAAACTTCACGTATATTTTAATTTCAATATTATTCTATTTAATGTTCAGTTCTTGAGATAACCTCGTTTTGAATTTCAAGACCTAATTCTGTAAAATAGGCGCTATAACCGCCAACCTTTACAATTAAATCTTTATAATTATCAGGATTTATTTGAGCATCTCGGAGCAATTCTGTCGAAACAACTGTTGGTTGTAATTGAGCGCCCCCCAGCTTAAAATAAGCTCTGAGTAAAGAAACCCATTTTTCACGATTTTCTTGAGTATTTCCTATCGCAGTAGGATGAAATTTCATATTAACCGCACAACCTAAAACATCACCATATTCTAGTGATGCTACAGAGGTTAATACATTGGTAATACCATTCTTTTCCACATTATATGGATTACAACTCGCAGCGTATGGAGTTGCAGCTTTTCTTCCATCAGGTGTAGCAATAGATATACGCCCATCAATAGTATGAGTGGTCATACTTATGATGTAAGGAACAAAAGGGCCATTCCGATAGTTTTTATATTTATAAGTTTCTTTGAATAAGCAGGATGAAACATAATGCGCCAAATCGTCAACTTCTTTAAAACCATTCCCCCATTTACCTTCCAGCTTCATTATTTTACGATATAGATCCTTATTATCCATAAAATTACTATTAATCGCTTCTAACAATTCCTTAAATGACGTTTTTTTTTCATCAAAAATAAGCTTTTTAATAACATACAGAGAATCAGATAGATTAGCAATACTATTAATAAATGAAATTCCAGAGAGATCATATTTCGCACCCCCTTTTGTTACATCTCTTTTATTTTCCAAACATCCTTCCATAAACGCTGAAATATAGGGTGCGGGTAAATGTTCCGCATATATTTGATCGCGAATATTTGAGACATTTACAATTAGTTGTATTTGCTTTTCTGCTTGAATTTGAAACGCATCTAAAAATTCTTCAAATGAAGTAAATTTATCAGGATCCCCTGTTTTTAACCCAAGATTTTTTATTGGTCCCATTAAAGTATTAGAATCGCCATTTCGCAATGTAATATCAAGTAATCGGCAAAGGAGCAAAGCATTGGCGCTCATAGCACCGGTTTTTCCGGGACATGTCATTTCGACACAGCCCATAATAGCATAATTATGAGAATCTTCTTCTGAAAAACCCCTTCTTCTCATTGCTTCTATATTTATATCGTCATTGAAGATTGAGATATTTGAACTTCCAGTATAAAGGATCTCTGTTAATTTTAATAATAAATCATTAGGTGTATTTTCATGAATTCTTACAGAGACATTTGTAACTGCTCTTGAATTTCCAGCGGCTTCGATAAATAAATAAGTTAAATCATTTGTACCATCGCTTCCATCAGGTTTTAATCCACCAATAGTGACTGGTGTGGATCCCAGATACCGATGATAAAAATTACTTAACAAATTCGTCTCAGGACGGATATTTTGAGACATCAATTTGAGTAATAACTCTTCCAATAGTTCTCTTGCTTCATTTTGGGTAATTGTGCCTGTTTGAATATCCTTCTTATAATAGGGATAAAACAATTGGTCCATTCTGCCAAGGCAATGGAGATTAATGGGATGAGCAATTTCAACGGCAGTTTTTACAGTCCATACTGATTGTACTGCTTGATAAAAACTCTCTGCAGGATTGAGAGGAACTTTTCTACAGATTTCCATTAATAATTTTAACTTTTCTTTATTTGTGGGATCTGTTTCATAATTATATTTTGCTTCAGCAGCTTCAGCTAATCTTTTTGAGAAAATAATAATCCCATCAACAGCAATTCGTATAGAGTCAAAAAAGGATTTTACTTCCTTGGAAAAAAATTCCATATTGCCAAATTTAGACTCAATTTCATCTTTTATTCCCAACAATCCTTTTTTTAATATCTTTTCATAATCTAAAATTAAATGACCTTGAATACAAGCAATTGTGGAGCATATCGAGGTCAATATCGTCTGTCGTGAGGTATTTGAGGGAAATGCTCGTGTAAAATCCAACATTTCTCCTGCGATAAAACCAGATTTAGGTATTGTATCTTCGAGGATATCCACGATGGTCTTACCTTTCCATTTTGGAAATAATTTTTTTAATAATAGAGTTCTATCTTTTTTATTGATAGTGAAAGGATTAACCTTTCGTTTATCCATTGTTTTTACCCCTAAGTTCAAGGGTTGGGTCCCTGAAGATTTTAGAATCTTATTATTTTGAAAAAAATTTCGTAATTGATGTTGCTTAATTAGAAATGAAAAAGATTTTAACATGGTTTTAATTCGAAAAAGAAACATTGTACTCCATTTTAGTTCAGTTTGGAAAACCTTATTGAAAATTCCCTTTTCAATATCAATAGGGACGCCCAAAAAGAATTCTGTCCATTGTCCTATGATTTTACTATCCGAATCAATATAAAGGGCCATATTTTCATATACATGTTTCATAGAAAGAGCAACTCGAACATTCAGAGGAAGACCATCATTTTCAGTCTCAATCCATTTTTCTGTATAATATTTTGCCCTCTGAATTGAAATTTTAGGAATTTCTGTCTGGTATCTTTCCCTTATCCTTTGAATTCGTCCGTTTGTTGAATTTATACTAACCACTTATTAAATTAAATAATATTAAATTTAAATATTTGTAAATTCGTACCTTGCAATTGTATCATCTTAGATTTCCTTGCCTAATATACATTCTTCACGTTTGACATGCTTTCCCCTTGATTTTGAAGAATAATCGTATTAAATTATGTAATGAGATATGATATATATTATTTTCAAGAAAATTTTTGACCATTCTGCGCAAAAATAATAAAAATTAACATAAAGAAAAAATTATTGGTAATTAAGATGAGCTTGGGATATTTTGGTTTAGTTTTACATGGACATATGCCATGGTGTAAAAAGTCTGGAACGTGGCCTACGGGTGAGGAGATGGTTTTTGAAGCTATGAATGAAACTTATATTCCGATGCTTAATGTTTTGAGTTCCCTTAAGGAAAATGGAATCAAAACAGCGATAACTATTAATATAACGCCAATACTAGCTGAGCAATTAGCAGATGACTATATGAAACAGCGGTTTACAGAATATATGGAGAATTTAATTTCACGGGCTAAAAATGACATCAAACGATTTGCAGATCATACCCAAAGAAAACAAATTGCAGAATTCTATTTAAAGAATTTTGAAAATGTATTGGATATTTTCTATCATAATTATTATTGGGATATTTTAGGAACTTTTAAATGGCTCCAAGATGAAGGTATGATTGAATTAATAACGTGTGGCGC
>JAHQWS010000287.1 GCA_029856295.1 Promethearchaeia archaeon | reverse complement strand
GTAAAATTTATATTCGAATTGTGTTAAATTTAGCAACACATCGAGTAGCTAAGAGTAGAGCTGTTTTTGATAAGGATTTACTAGGTGGAATTGAGGTTATTGAAGGAATAATGAACGCATACGAATTTGCTCTAGCAGATCCTTATAGAGCAACCACGCATAATAAAGGTATAATGAACGGAATTGTTGCTTTAACTTTGGCAACGGGAAATGATACACGCGCGATCGAGGCTGGAGCTCATGCATATGCCGCTTTGAGCGGACACTACTCTCCATTAACAAAATTTCAGGTTGATTCAGATGGTAATTTAGTTGGAGAGATAGAAATACCTCTCGCCCTTGGTATCATTGGAGGTATGACTAAAATACATCCGATGGCTCGACTAGCAATTAAGATTTTAAATGTAAAAAGTGCTAATGAGCTTTCTCAAGTAGCCGCCGCTCTCGGTTTGGCTCAAAATGTAGGTGCATTAAGGGCTTTAGCTTCAGAAGGAATTCAAAAGGGTCACATGACTCTTCATTCAAGAAATATAGCAAAACTTGCAGGAGTACCTGAAAAGTACGTAGAAAAAGTAGCAAAAAAATTAGTAGAAGATAAAAAGGTCAGAGTTGATTACGCAAAAGAACTATTTCTTCTTTTGAAGAAAGAAGAAAAAAATATTTAATTTAATGTAATTAATTCCTTTCAATTTAGTTAAAAATTTTAATATAGTAAATAATTGTATTATTTGAAATAAGATATAGAGATGAATGATATTTATGGGATTTAGAGAACATATAATTCAAATTGATGAGAAAGGGCTTCTTCGAAAGGTAGATATTGAAGTATCACGAAAATTAGAGATTTCTGGAATTTTGAAAGAGACTGAGCCAACTCCAGTAATGTTTAATAATGTCAAAGAATCAGATTTTCGAGTAGTTGGCAATATGTTCTGTACAAAGAATGTAATAGCCTCATATTTTGGGGTTACTCCCTCAGATCTCATACCAATGCTCTCAAAAGCAATTTCACAGCGTTCAGAACCAGAAGTTATTTCAAACGCTCCTTGTCAAGAAGTTATTGAATCAAACGTTGATTTAGATAAACTTCCAATTTTATTTCATTGTGAAAAAGATGGGGGAAATTACATCAGTTCTGCTGTTGTTATTACTAGAGACCCTGATTATGGACAAAATATGGATTTTCATCGAGCGATGCAATTTTCCAAAGAAAAATTTGCCACTCGAATAGTTAGAGGACGTCATTTTCATAAGTTCTTAGAAAAAAATGGTGAATTAGATGTAGCATTTTGTATAGGAAATACTCCGAACATTCTAATTGCTGGAGCAACTTCTGTAGATATTGGAGTTGATGAATTGGAGATTGCAAATGCATTAGAACCTATTAAAATAGTTAAGGCACACTCAGTAGATCTTTTAATTCCTGCGGAAGCAGAATTTGTTTTAGAAGGGCGGGTCTATATGAAAGAAACACATTCCGAAGGACCATTTGTCGATTTAACTGAAACGTATGACGTGGTCAGGGAAGAACCAGTTTTTGAAGTTAAAAAAATTACTCATCGAAAGGAAGCGATATGGCAAGCTTTATTACCGGGAGCACTTGAACATAAAATCTTGATGGGAATGCCGCGAGAGCCAACAATTTTTAATAAAGTGAATGAGGCAGGCGTTAAATGCTTAGATGTCAATATTAATCCTGGGGGATGTTCATGGTTACATGCGATAGTACAAATTGATAAAAACTCAGAAGAAGATGGGAAGAAAGCAATAAAGGGTGCGTTTGCGGGTCATAGTAGTTGTAAACACGTATTTATTGTAGATAAAGATATCGATATTTATGAACCATTATCTTTGGAATGGGCAATGGCAACTCGCTTTCAAGGTGATGTCAGAATGATTATTAAAGAAAAAGAACCCGGGAGTAGTTTAGATCCTAGCGCAGAGCCGGGAACAAAAATGACAACTAAAATCGGATTTGATTTAACAAAACCACTTATAGCTAAAGGAAAGAGCTTCGATAGAGCCGATTTCCCTAAAGTAGATATAAAGAAATATTTTTAATAAATTGGAGTTGTTACTTATGAAATTAGAACCTGAAGAGAAAGATATGCTGAACGGGAAGTATGGAAAGGCAGCAAAAAAATCTATGGAAATATTAACCACACTAGGCGATATATTTGATGCGGAATGTATGGTTGATGTCTATAGTGTTCAGATAGCAGGAGTTTCATACGCTAATCTTGGCGAAGCGGGGTTGGAATTTCTAAACGAAATGGCAGAAGATGGAAAAGTTAGGGTTTTAACAACTTTAAATCCAGCAGGAATGGATCGCGAAAATTGGCAAGCATTAGGAATAGATGAAGAATTTGCTAAAAACCAGAATCGCGCCATAGATGCTTTCGCCAAAATGGGAATAATAACAACATGTTCTTGTACACCATATCTAATTGGAAACGCACCTCATTATGGACAACATATAGCG
>JAHQWS010000286.1 GCA_029856295.1 Promethearchaeia archaeon | reverse complement strand
ACACAGAACATATAATGGTAGAAAAAAATCCTTATATGGAAAAACACGGAGATCGATTAAATTGGTTGCCATCACACATAAAGCAAACACCAGATGCTAAAACGGCATATTTTGTCGGTTGTACTTCAAGCTATAGAGAACAAAGTGTTGCTGTGGCCACTGCTGAAATACTCAACTCCTTACAAGTAGATTTCAGAATTCTTACCAATGAAAGCTGTTGCGGATCTCCCGTTTATATGACCGGTCAGATGGAAAAAGCAAAAGAGATTGCAGAAGAAAACGTAAAGAAATTTAAAGAGGCTGGAATAGAATCAATCATTACTTCCTGTGCTGGATGTTATAGAACATGGAAAGATACCTACCCAAATAAATTTGGTCTTAATCATGGGATTGAGGTAAAACATTTACCAGAATTCATACAAGATAAATTAAAAAATAATGAGCTGAATTTTAGCAAAGAAATTAACATGAAGATTACCTACCACGACCCTTGTCATATTGGCCGGCACATGGGGATTTATAAAGCACCTAGGGAGGTGTTGCAAAAAATACCCGGGATTGAACTAGTGGAAATGACTCGAAATAGACATAATGCGTGGTGTTGTGGTTCAGGAGGCGGAGTTAGGTCATCTTTCAAAGATTTATCGGCTTTTGCTGCGAATGAGCGCATTGAGGAAGCAATAGAGACTACAGCTGAGGCAATCGTTTCGTGCTGTCCGTTCTGTTTGAACCAATTTAAAACAAATATTAAAGATAACGAGATTCAGGCTTTAGACCTCTCTGAATTGGTAAAGAAAGCAATTTAACAAATAATATTTTATTTACAGACTTTTTTTTAAATAATTTATTAATTTTTTAATCTACAAATATAAGAAATTCATCTTTAATAAATGAAAATTTCATTTTTCCAATTATTCATATATTTAGGATTCAAAATTTTTATATAAACACCTTACTTAAAATCATATTAACGGTGATTTCAAAATGATTAATAGCGAAATTGTATCTGAATTTGAAAATATTGTTGGACCAGAGTTTGTATCAGACAAGCCTGAAGAAACATATCTCTACCATTATGATTTTGTTACGGCAGAGCCAGAGGGAGTGTGTGACGCCGTGATTATGCCCAATACAGCAGAAGAAGTTCAAGAAATAGTTAAAATTGCAAATAAAAATAAGATCCCTGTTGTTCCATGGGTATCTGGTATTAACTTCGGTTCTACGGCAACGCCCTTAAAAGGAGGGATTGTTGTTGATTTAAGACGTTTAAATCGCATAATTGAAGTAAATGAAGATGATATGTATGTATTAATAGAAGGAGGGGTGACTTGGGCTGATTTACAAGGTTATCTCGGAAAATATCATCCAAACCTTATGGCAGGTATTACATTCTCCCCTCCGGGAACTGGGGTTGTAGCGTCTTGTTTGTGTTACGGAATGTTCAACTTAGGGATGCTTGGTGGCACAGGTGCTGAATTTATTAATGGATTAGAAGTAGTTTTAGGTTCGGGCGATTTAGTAAAGGTGGGATCGTGTAGTTTATCCAATTACTGGTACGGCAGACAACCATTACCGGATTTAGCGGGATTATTTATTGGTTGGGAGGGATCTACCGGAATCGTAACAAAAGCCGCCATCAAATTATGGCCAAGATTACCCTTCCGAAAGGATTTCGTGTTAATGGGAAAAACCTTCGAGATAGGCATTCCAGTATTGTTAAAGCTTTCAAAAACAGGATTAGGAATATGTGATATATTTGTATTCAGTTATAGTTGGATTCAAGCAGGTTTGGGGGGTAATGAAAAAAAACTTCCATTAGATCCGATAAAAGCTAATATACCGGACTTTGTCGGAGTTGTCACTACGCAAGCATATACCGAAAAGCAACATGAGGCTCAATGTGAAGCTATTGAGATAATCTACAAAGAGGGAGGTCTTATGGAACCACCTGGAGGTCTTGAAGATTTTCTTATCTATCCTCTACAGGCCTGGGGCGCTTGGAATTTCTCTAGAGGAGGGGGAGGTGAATGGATTGGGAGCTATTGTTCAACCCGAGACATTGTAAAGTATTACGATTTAGCCAAAGAAATTGCTTTTAAACACGGGCACACACCTCAGTTTTATTCCAGACTTCTATTTGGAGGGCATTACTGCGTTTCCCGCTTTAATATAAATTTTAACAAAAATGACACTGAGGAAATCGAATCAGCTCGAAAAGTTCTAAAAGAAATTCATGAAGAAGTCTCTTCTATAGACGGCGTAGTAATGTATAAAGCTCCAAAATGGGCTCATGAAAAATATGAAGAGAAGATTTTTCCGGCTACGAATGAATTAATGAAGAAAATCAAGAATCTCTTAGATCCTAATAAAATAATGAATCCAGGACATGGCTGGGGTGATTAATATGTCAAAACGAGTTAGATATATTAAACGATCGGGAGTCACGCATGTTGATACTAAACAGGAAATTCATAAGATAGATAGGCACCAGGATATAGAGCACTATAAGAATGTTATTTACCAATGTGGGAAATGCGGTACCTGCAGAACAGTTTACCAGGATGCTGATTGGGCAAAAGTCTGCCCTTCAGGAGAATTTAGAAAGTTTGAATCTTATTATCTTGGAGGCAAAAACTTATTAACGTGGGGAATTACGTCAGGTAAGCTCAAGTGGACGCAACATTTAGCTAATATATTTTACCAATGCTCTGTGTGCATGGCATGCTTACAGCAATGCCAAGTACCGGAAATTCATACTTACGCAGGAGAATGGTTAATGGCAATGAGAGAAGAAGCAGTCAAACAAGGTTTTGGTCCAATGCCAGAACAAAAACTATATACTGAACATGTCATGAAAGAACACAATCCATATATGGAAAATCACGTAGATAGGTTAAATTGGCTCCCATCATACATAAAACAAACACCAGATGCTAAAACGGCGTACTTTGTCGGTTGTACATCAAGTTATAGAGAACAAGGAGTTGCGATTGCAACTGCTGAAATACTTAATTCCTTACAAGTTGATTTCAGAATTCATACAGATGAAAGCTGCTGTGGATCTCCCGTTTACATGACAGGCCAAATGGAAAAAGCAAAAGAGTTAGCGGAAGCAAATGTAAATAGCTTTAAAGATGCCGGAATAGAGAAAATTATTACGTCTTGCGCAGGATGTTATCGGACATGGAAAGACACTTATCCGAATAAATTCGGTCTTAATCACGGAATTGAAGTGAAACACTTACCCGAGTTTTTATCGGATAAATTAAAGAACGGAGAGTTGAACTTTACCAAAGAATTTAACATGAAAATAACTTATCATGATCCTTGTCATATAGGGCGCCACATGGGTATATATAAACCACCAAGAGAAGTATTGCAAAAAATTCCGGGTGTTGAACTCTTGGAAATGAATCGAAATAGGCATAATGCGTGGTGCTGCGGTTCGGGGGGAGGAGTAAGGTCTGCATTTAAAGATTTATCCGCTTATGCTGCAAATGAGCGCATAGAAGAAGCAAAAGAAACGACAGCTGAAGCAATTGTTTCATGTTGTCCTTTCTGCCTAAATCAATTTAAAGCCAACATTAAAAATAACGAGATCCAAGCCCTTGATCTTTCAGAGATAGTTAAAAAAATAATATAGTTAAAATTTCCTATTTAACAACTTTTTTTTTAATTTATTAATTTTTTATTCTATAATTATAAAGAGTTTATATTTGATGAGTGAAAACATTCCTTTTCCAATTATTCAAGTAAGTGGCACCCATTATGAGATTGGATTTCAAGTAGGAAGCCAATTCAAAAAGTCAATAAGAAAAGCTTTGCTGAGAAGTCCCTTTTATATTGGTTTAAAATTGATGGATTCAATGAAACCGGAATGGTTCAATGAATTACAAAACTATGCTGAAAAGTGTTATCCGCAATATGTTGACGAAATGAGAGGGATTGCGGACGGGGCCAAAATGAAATACCGCGACATTGCGATAGTGAATTTTCGACATTCAATTAAATTAGAGATTCCAAAAATAGAGTGTTCCACTTTAGTATTTAAAGAAGATGATAAAATTATTTTAGCTCACAATGAAGATCACGAGAAGACGATAAGAGAATATTCATATATAATGATTGCTAAGTATGATAAAGGTCCAACGATTTTTACATATTCTTATCCCGGCTGTATTCCCGGAAATTCGGTCTCTTTCAGTTCTCATGGGATTGTGATGACAGGTAATGCTTTACAAGATCCTGATTTAAAAACAGGTCTTCCGAAAGGATTATTAGACCATGCGATGGTAGAAGCAAAAACTATTGATGACGCCGTTAAAATATGCCAAACGACAGGTAGATCTGGAGGATACAGCTTTAATTTAGCATCGCAATTTGAACAAAAGGCAATGAATTTAGAAACAACATCGACCAGATCGGGATTAACATCTGTAAATGATAGATACTTTCGTACAAATCACTATATCTCAAATGATTTAAAGGATATTTACACGGATAATGAGAATAATTATCGTTCTGTAGAACGTTATAGAAGAGGAATTGAACTTCTACCATATGTGGAGAAATCAACCGAAGGAGCAATCAAAATTTTATCAGACGATAAAGTGTTTGTTGCCATGTCTAAAGTAACAGATACACCATTAGGAGAAGTTTATGGAGGTACGCATTTTACTTCGGTGTTTGAAATCTCTAAAAATGATATTAAACTTCAATTCTATCCATATATAAAGAATAGAGACAACTTCATGGAATTAACCTTAAAGGATTTGAAAATTTAAGCTATAAATGTAAATAATAATATTGAAAAATATTAAAAAAAAATTATTGAATTTGTGCTTTCTCTTTTGCTGTTAGAGCTGCCCCCAGAGCTCCCATTATTTGGGGATCAACCGGTAATTTTATTGCTTTGATACCCAACTTTTTTTCTAGAAATGTGACAACTCCTATGTTTTTAGCTACCCCTCCCGTCATGGTTAAATCTTCTTCAAGTCCAACTCTATATATCAAAGACATGATCCTCGATGCGATTGCATCATTTATTCCGGCCACAATATCAGGAACTTCAATTCCATCTGCCATAAGACTAACGACTTCTGTTTCAGCGAAAACACTACATTGTGCAGTTATTTTAGCTTGGTTTTTCGATTGAAGTGAAATAGGACCAAGTTCTTCAAGATCTAACTCGAGGGTTTTGGCCATGACTTCTAAAAATCTCCCCGTTCCTGCAGCACATTTATCGTTCATCGCAAAATCAAGAATCTTGCCGTCTTTACTGACCTTTATTACTTTACAATCTTGACCGCCCACATCAATTATTGTTCTAATTGATGGAATAAAAGAATGGGCTCCTTTCCCATGACATGATAACTCAGATAGTTCTGAATTAGCGAAGGGGATCTTCACTCTTCCATATCCCGTTCCTACTATATACCCGATCTCATCTAAAGACAAATTAACATTTTCAAGTGCCTTATCCATTGCATTTTTTGCTGTTCTTTCTGGTTTCGGAGTTGTTGGAACGATACTATAAGAAAAAATCTCTCCATCCTTTAAAATAACAGCCTTACCGGTTAAAGAACCGACATCACATCCTGCTACAATCATAATTCTCTTTAAAATCCTTTTAATTATAATTAGACTATTATTTTGTTCTTTATATCTTTTTATAATATATATAAGAAATATTCTACAAATTTGTGGCCAAAATTGTCAGGACGATTTTACTTCCTTTATGCGAGCTTATTACCTCAATTATCAAGGTGATAATGAACTCATTTTAACTGTGGTTAAAATTCTTTTATTCCGGTTATTAGTTGATAAATAATAATACTATAGGGATTATTATTAAATTTATTGTTAATGATTTTGCTAAGGATATTTTGAGACAGTAAATTTAAAAAAAAAGATGATTGTTTAAATTACATTACAACTTGAGTCAAAAACTCGGTTATTCTCTCTTTTATTGTCTATGATGTAACATTTCTCGAATGCTACACGAGTTATATTTATTAAAAAAGAAATTAAATTATTAAAGATTCAAATTAAAGTTTTAAAGAACAACCTGAGTTATAAAATCTGATATTCTTTGTCTTATTGCCTCCAATGGCACTTCACGCGAATCATATGGGTCACAACCAAAAATTAACACTGGAATTCCTAATTGTTCGCGGATCGCTTCTGAGGCAACTCTTGCCATGGTGTAAGCATGTTTGCACGCAAATTGCATTGGCATGCATACAGCATCAATTTTATACTCCTTTACAAAGTTTAGGATATATTCTATATAATACTCAATAGGACCTCTACACGTACCAATCATAGAAAAATCTAAAGTCCCCTTAGCTAAACTTTCATAGCATTTTTCGATAGTTGATACATCATGAGGTAAAACTTGATAATATCCTAAAATATCCATAATAACATTTGCTTGAAACTCTTCTTGGAGGAAAGGAAACAAGTCTTGATCGAAAAACACGTGGGTGTAAGGCCACATAATTCGGAGTTTCTCATCAGGCACCCCCGCAATTCCTTCTTTAACGTTTTCTGCTGCAAGGTCCCTCAAATATTTAGTTGCGTTAACAGCATCAGTAGTTCCACCTTTAGTTACCATAACAAGAAAATTTCCAAATCCGACCAAGCTCTCTACAGGACAAGGTACAGTTTTTAAAAGCTCGTTGAATTCCACCACATACTCACGTGCTTCATTTACTAGTTTCATTGTCTCCTGAAATTTTTCGATATCTAAATTCTGATTCGTCATTTTTTCTAACCAATTTTTTAGGTCTTTTACCTGTTTAACCATATAATCCATGGTTTTTTCATCGTAAAATTCACTGGTTTCGTACTGCTCATCATAAAGCCAGTATGGGACGTCCATATTAAACATAGGTACATCTGTTAAGTTATGAAAAACTTGATACGTCATAGCAAGAGAATTGCAGGGAGTAGAGAGAAAGAATAAAAGATCTGGGATGGGGGCTGCTCCTTGTAGATAAGTCCCGATTAAAGGTCTTTGAGCATTACAAAGAGTAGGATTATCTCCATATCCTATTTTATTAGTATAATCGATATAGGGCTCGTTAAGATGAAAAGGAGCTAAACCAACGCTAAAGATCTCCTGCATAAGGGGCTCTATGCCCATAGCGTGGAATAATTCGGGACCGTAATTGAAAGGATGCATAATTATAGGCTTTCCCTCTCGACGTGCTTTTGGAAGATCGAGAAATAGATTTAAGAAAAATTCCACGAATGGTGTGAACTCTTCTTCTTTGAACCGAGTGAGAAGTCCAGTGTACATCGCTTTCCACATAATCAGGTCTTTGCCCCAGTTCCCTCGACCAAGCTTTTTATACTTATTATATATATCAATTTCCATTTTTATTTCACCTACTTTCCATTATTTCCATAAAAGTCTGGACTCGAGTTTTCATAGCCCCCGCACCGCTCAAGATGTATTCTCTTTCTAAATCTAAGAATGGTACGCCTTCTTCTTTCAAATTATCGCGCAACATAAAAATCTCGGCCCACCACAAAGCACAGAACTTCATTCTCTGGAATATTACCCCGTCAACTCTGAACTCTTTGATGAGATCTATTAAAAATTGCACTCTTTGAGGATGACCATCTGTCATGCGCGGACAGGAAATTTTCGATAAATAACGTTCCGCAAGCGAGTCAATTGGATTTTTCCCCACCTCAACTAAATCCCAGAAATATCTAGTTCCTAAACATAATGAATCGGTGACTACTAATCCCCCCAAATCTTCAATAACCTGGATATATTCTGGTTCATCAAGCATGCTTCCAACTAACATGATTCTAGATTTATAGTCCGAAATTCCCGCTTTTCCTTTAAATTCACTAAGTTGCTGAGTTAAAAGTTTATTAAACTGTTGTCTTGGTATAGAAACTCCGGCTGAAAGAATATTCATAGTTTCTGTCCCTGTTATTGGAGGGTTATCATGTTTTCTGAGCAAATATAACTCTTTAAGAAGCGTCCGAGATTTATTATAGACGCCTATTGAATCATAAAGTTTTTCATCTGAAATTTTTGCTTCAAAATTGTTCTCTAAATTTAGCTTTAATTTTTTTAGCTCGTGTTTGAACCAATCAATGGTAGTATCACTAACGTAGCCCGGAACACCCATTATATAATGATAGGGAAATGGAGCTTTATATCTTATGTTGTCGTAGAGACGCCTCACTTGGTCACAGCAATTACACGAAATAATGCCATCGAGAAAATTATATTGCTTTCTATTTGCTAACTCCAAACAGCATCTCGTATAACTACAAGTGGTCGGAGTCATATATGCATCTGCCATTGGTGTATCGGCACAAGTTCTCGCCCTAACTCTAATTGGCAAAATGTCAGCAGCGTACATGAGTTCTTCAGGAATATACGAACAAAAATACCCCAACACCTTTTTACCTTCATTTTTCCAGTCATTTATATATGGATTTGAGAGAGGTAGTGCCTTATTAAATCCTTCCATAATAGCCATAATTATTTCACATTCTTAACTAATGTTGAATCTACAAATTAAATATCCTTGAACCCATTAAAAATTAAAATTTAATAAATATTTATGTTGTAGTTCCTTAAAAAGATATCTATATATTTTCTTAAATTATGCCTAATCGAAGTTAATATTAAAGAAATACGTCTAGAATATAACTTGAGTTAAAAACCTTAAAAATATGATGTAATTTTTAAACAATTAGTTAAGGAAAATTTTTAAATCTTTCCCCCAACTTCCTCGTCCCTTTTTTTTATATTCATCAAATAATTCTTTGTCCAAGCTTTTCACCTTCCCTTCAAACCGAATAATAACTATTTAAGCTTTCAAATTTAAAAAGCTATCTATACTTATTTTTATTGATATCAATGATTAGTAAAATCTTTTAATACCTTGTTTTATATAGAAAAAATAAAATAGAGATCGTTAATTTATAAATAAAGATTATAATAAAACATAAAGAAAATCAGAAAAAGTGATATAAACGATGGATTGGGGAATGAAAAATAGATTTTCAAGAATAATCAAGCCTAAATCTGGACACTGTGTAATGTTAGCTATAGACCACGGATATTTTGGGAATATTCCCGGTCAGTTAAAATGTTTTGACGAATTACACCCGCTTTTTGAATATGCAGACGCTTTAATGCTCACTCGCGGGATGCTAAGGAATTGTGTTCCAGCTCAAGTGAACGTCCCAATAGTTTTAAGAGTATCGGCTGGTGCGAGTATGCTTAAGGAACTCTCAAACGAAGAAATCAACGTGACCATCGACGATGCCATTAGATTAAATGTTTCTGCAATAACATGTTCAATTTTTATCGGAGGAGAATATGAGAAACAAAGTTTAATGAACTTATCGAAATTAGTCAATTGGGGGCAAGAATATGGAATTCCTACTTTAGCAGTTACGGCCGTTGGAAGAGAAATGGTTCGAGATGCCCGCTATTTAGGCATGGCAAGCCGGATGGCCGCTGAGATGGGAGCTACTTTCATAAAGACGTATTACTGCGAGAATTTTGAAGAGGTCACGACCATCTGCCCAGCACCAATTGTAATAGCAGGGGGGAAGAAAATAGAGGAGCGGGATGCTTTACAGATGGCTAAAAATGCAATTGATAAAGGCGCCGTTGGGGTCGATATGGGGCGAAATATTTTCCAATCTGACAGCCCAATTGGTATGATTCAAGCTGTTAGAGCAATTGTTCATGAAAATGTTTCTGTAGATGAGGCTTTTGAAATTTACAAGAACGGTCCTAAAGGTCTCTAAGCGTGATGCAGTAATATTTTTATTAAAGTTAATTTAATAAATCTTTTTTTATTTTTTTCAACAATCATCAATAATTAGTTTATTCTATATTTTAATGGATATACCTAAAATAGATAATCTTCAAATTAGAAAAGTCACTGAAGATGTCCTGCTTTTACATCAAATTAAACCCCCTTCTGTTTTTTCTTGTTGCGATGGGCTTTTAATCTTACCCAAGGAAGGTCGGAATCAGAATGCTGTAGTTCTTGATGCCAATATTGAACCGAAATTAGTAAATGAAGTTAATTTTCTATACGATCCAATTACTGACTATGTATGTACCCACGGGCACATGGATCATATAGCACATGTTCATGCTTGGGAAGAAATCGGAGCAACTATTCATGCGCCTAATACTGAGGCTCATTACTTGCTCGATCTCCGTAATTTTTATGAAGGGTATGGATTCAATCAGTCGGTGAAATTCTCGGCAATAGAAAATTTCGGAAAATTAAATAAATTTCAGAAATGTAAGGATGTAAATACATTTGAGCCCGGTGATATGTTAAAATTTGATAAGTTTGAAGTAGAAACAATTCCTTTTACAGGGCATTCAAAATCTCACGTTGGATTTTTATTGAAGGAAGAAAAAATCCTGCATGTTAGTTGTTTAGGCTTTGATCAGCCAAAACCAGAAGTAGACGGCTTTGGTCCTTGGTATGGGTTTAGAGAATGTTCTATATCACAGTATTTAAAAGATATTGATATGGCAGATATGATTTATCGTAATTTAGAATATTTAACATCCAGTCATTCTTACATTGCCAAGAATCCAGATATGAGCCCTTTTGATTATATGAGGAGGAAAATCAAAGAAAACCAGCGAAAGGTTGATATTGGATTAATGAACATAAAATCTACTCCGAATTTTGAAGAAAAGGTAAAAAAATTGCTTAAATTAGATATTTTCTTCCCAAAGAAAAAAATGCGAGGATTCTTGCAAGAAATTTATACACATTGGGAATCTTGGATCATTACAAAGCATCTTCAGCAAAGTAAGATATTAAAATATTAGACTCCTAAATTTTACTCTTTGTTTGGCTCAAGAATTACTTTCGTTGATTCATTTGCTTCGCAAACAATCTTAAAAGCCTCCCCGACTTTATTGAGAGGAAATCGATGGGAAATCAAATCAACAACATTAAGCTTTTTGGACTTTATCCAATCGTAAGCCTCATCTAAATCTTGAGGCGCTGCCCCATATGACGTCATGATGGTAACTTCATTTCTCCAATAGTCGTTAATTGGGATTTCGATATTTACCCCTGGTTTTGGTACTGCAAAAAAAATAATAGTGCTCCCAGGACCGGCGCATTCAATCGCCTGTTTTACCGCGGGTAAGGCCCCTGTACATACAATAATAATGTCAGGAGTTCTATTTTCATTAATTTCTTTTACTTTTGATGAAATATCTTCATCCGCCTTTATCGCTGTTGTTGCCCCGTATTTTCTTGCCATGTTCAATCTATATTCACTAATATCAGTTGTTATTATTTTATCTACACCTTTTGCTTTTGCCAACATGAGATGCAATAAGCCAGAAACTCCACTCCCTAATATAAGAATAGTCTGCCCCTTTTTAATTCGTGCTAATCTTTGAGCTCGACAAACACATCCTAGTGGCTCTATAAAAACACCCTCCTCATAAGAAACATCATCCTCTAAAACATAGACTCCTTTTTTTTCAATATTTATATTAGGAACCCTGAGAAATTCTGCAAAACCACCAGGATCAAAATTAGTATTATGAAGCAAATTACAAGCTGTATGATGCCCAAGTTGACAGAAGTGGCATTCAAAACAAGGAACATGATGCGAAACAAAAACTCTATCTCCTACTTTTAAATCTTTTACTCCCTCACCTACTTCAACTATATCTCCCGCAATTTCATGACCAAGAATGAGATTATCTACTCCAAGTTTCTTCATTTTAGCTAATCGATAATATTCAAGAACATCAGAGCCACATATCCCCGATTTTTTTACCTTAACTAAGAATTCCCCCGATCCTATCTGAGGTATAGGCATCTCATCTTCGATTACTTTCTCATTATTATAATATCTTGCGATTTTCATGACAATTTTTTAAGAATTTTTTTTAAAATCTTAATAAGCCTATTATCAATATTTTATTATCTTTTAATTAAATGTTTTACTAGTCTTTTCGATATTAAGAATAGGATTTTTTTTTATTTATTTGAAAATTTTCAATTTCCATTACTTAATAAAATCAATTTTTAGTGATTTTTCCCCAATTTATGCTAATCTAAATGTTTAAAAAATCACACTATATTATACCTATAATTATGATTAAATCAATTTTGATATGTGATTCAAGAGGATACGCTTTTTATTCTAGAATATTTGATAAAAGTTTAAAAGGCTATGATTCAACTCTATTTAGCGGCTTTATATCAGCGATCGGGACAATAGGGAGAGAACTTTTTAAAGAAGAAATAGCTACAATCTCATTTGGATACGACTCGAATGCTCCACATATTGTGGTTCTTTCAAAGGATTTTTTTGGGACTGAAAAACGAATTTATTTTGTTTTCTTAACCCAAGGTGATATTGATCTTAAGAAGGTAAAAGATGTATGTACAAACATCTATATAAATAATAAAGATTCTTTAAAAAACTCCAAAATTAATAAACCTCTTCAAGAAAAAATTGATAAAATTATAGATCTTAATTTGTTAGACTAGTAATTTTGGTTAAAGAGATAAAATCTTCCTTATTGTTCACCCTATTTTTACCTATTAAAAACATGATATTTAAGAATTAAAATATATTTTAATTTATCATATTAGTATTACTTATTTTTACATTTTTGGATATGTATGATGTCATATCTATATGATTCAATAGTTATATTTTTAAACCATTCTAATTTTTCTAATTTACGTTATTAAAAATGTTTTTTTTTTTTAATAACCATTGAAAATTTACCAAAAAAAAAGAGTTTTGAAGTATGAAGTATGACGGAAAATAGCGATGACCAAAAAATTAGAGAAATCGTTGATAGCTTTGATGTTGCGATGAAAAAGGGGTTTATGAGCGGACTGATTTTAATGGTTTTAGAAAAAGAGCCTTGTCACGGATATAAAATTCTAAAAGAAATCGAGAAACGTACATTTGGAGTTTGGCACCCTCGGTCTTCAAATATATATCCACTATTAGATTCTATAAGCAAAAAAGGTTTAATAGAATGTGTTGAGGTAGAGGAATCGGGTCGTTCTAAAAAGATTTATGATATAACCCCTAAAGGAAAAGAAGCTCTAAAATTGCTGCTTCAAAAGCACTCAATGATGCTAAATTCAATCAGAGCTATGTTGTTATCGACATTAGATATCACAGATATTCATGATCCGTCGTTTTTAGGAGATTTGGAGAAATTAATCTCATTTCCAGGTATAGATTTAATGATGGAAGACTCCATTGAATCAAAAATAGAAAATTTAAAATATAATAAAGAGATGATTAAAAAACGTCTCAAAATTATGAATAATAATCTCCAAATCATGGATATGATACTTTCAAAACTAGAGGAAAAAGCAAAAAATGAAGAAATTAACCAAAAACCACAACAAATTGCTAGCCATCAATTACAAAAATAATAGTGAGAGATTTTAAAATGGGAGTTATAACAAAGTTAGCAGTAAGGAATATGAAACGGCGCAAGGCAAGGTATATTCTTACCACAGTTACACTAGTAATAGGGGTTGCGTTATTTGGGGGTATTTTAATTGCAAATGATTCCTTTCAAGTTACGTTTATAAATGATATTGATAGACGTATGGGAACCGCTGATATTCTTCTCCGTTCTACTGACAATGCCGATGGTTGGTTTGATGAGGACGATTTAGAAGATATAGAAGGATTAGATCATATTACATCTATTACATATCGAATTGCAGGGTTTGATGTATTTGTAACTTCAGTAAGAGGAGGATCAACAGATGATAATAGTACATTAACAGCAGTATATGGGATAGATCCTGATTCGGACGATGAAGCTGATCTTGGTGGCACTCTTTCTATTTTAGACTCTGATGTTGATGGCAAAAGTATAGAAGATCTACTTGAGGATGCTGATGATGATCAAATTGTAATAACAGAATCGTTAAAAATAAAATTAGGCAAGGATTTTGAAGCAGGGGATAAGGTTTATATCCTCCCAATTGATTTTGAAAAAACTGAGAGTGAGGGTGATCTTGTCTTTTCTGATTCTACTTTTTGGCCGAAATATGAAGTATTAGCAATAGTAAGAGATAACGGAGAAGCACGTGATTTCGATCCAGATACCCCTGAGGAATTTTCATCTCCTTCTCGAGGGCCCTGTATATTTACAACAATTGATACTGCTCATGATCTTGTTGATGGAGAAATTGATCATAGCGATGAGTTTAATCTTGCTGCAATTGGGGTAGATGATCTTAATATAATCGAAGATGTTATTGATGATATTGAGCATGAGCTTGACAATGATGATTGGGTTGCTGCTGATCTTAAGACCGATAGTGTTGAAGATATCAATAATTCTATGACAATGATGAGGACCATGTTCTTAATGTTTGCTCTCATCGCACTCATATTGTCAATTATACTTATTTTAAACATCTTCAATATTATTAAGGAGGAACAGGAGTACGAAACTGGAATGCTTCAAGCAATTGGATCGTCTAAAGCTGAAACGTTTAAAATGTTTCTGATGCAGGGATTAATAATGGGGGTACTTGGTGCCATATTAGGGACTGTTGGTTCTTATTTTATGTCTTATTTTATCTTTTGGATGACAATTGAATCCCTTAGAAATCTTCCGGGAGGAATTGGAGAGTATTTCGCGGACTTTGAATTTAGTATAATTTTATACCCACAGACTATTGCTATCACATTAGCAGTAGGAGTTATCTCGTGCATATTAGCTTCCATATATCCAAGTTGGAAAGCAAGCCGGAAACCAATTATTGAGTGTTTAAATCCACTTGCTCAAAAGACTAAACGGGAGAAAAAGCATTTTGAAAGAAAAATATTAGTCGGTATACTCGCAAGCCTATTCATCATATATGGGACTTATCTCTTATTTTCGGTTATGGGTCA
The DNA here is from genome assembly GCA_029856295.1 of Promethearchaeia archaeon. Classification (GTDB taxonomy): domain Archaea; phylum Asgardarchaeota; class Lokiarchaeia; order Sigyniarchaeales; family SOKP01; genus LW40-45. The sequence goes on along the minus strand of JAHQWS010000286.1, from coordinate 4,578 downwards.
ACAAGGGCCTGGTGCGGACCAAGAGGCTTCTACTATTTCTATGGTTGCTCCAACTATGATCTTATTGGGTATCATTGGGATTATGAATCTTTTTGTAAGTCCATTAACTCGAGTATTTATTAAATTATTCGGTCCTTACTTGAAGCATACCAAACTATTGACTAGAAAGAATGTTTTAAGACACAGAAAGAGAACAATCCTCACGTTTTCAATGATTTCATTAACTACAAGTTATCTTATCGGTTTAAGCGTTTTTATGGGTTCAATGAGTGAAGGAGTAGAAACAACTGTAAATGATGTTATGGGCTGTGATGTACGAATCTTTTCTTATGGCACCTCGTTAGATTTTGCAGATAACTTAGAAGATCAAGATGGTGTGGATGCGGTCATGGGAGTAACTTATCAAAACGTTCAAATATTGGATGATGATGAATGGGTAGGTCATGGATTATTGGAAAAAGAATGGGATGTCTCTGTAACAGCCAACGTTGTTGAGGAAAAAATGATAAAAAAGCGTATGGCCGGAACACTTGTTCTTGATCCTAGTGATACAACTTTCGAGGAAGTAATGGACGATTTAAAACACAGGGGTACCGTAATGATTCCAATAGAAGTTGCTGATGAATTTGGTTTAGACGAAGGAGACACAATGCGAGTTAAATTTTCTCTTGGAATTGATTATCCTGATGCATATGCTATGAGATATAGAGATGTTACTAATGCCGTAGAAAATACTATAGAAGTTGAATTAGAAGTTATTGCTGTTGTTGATAAAGTTCAAGGATTTGGGTTTTCTAATCTTATAGGCGAAGATGTTGAGAGCTACAGTATTTTTATTTCATGGAATACATGGGAAGCAATAACGCTTAATAAATTATACGGCGGTGGTACCGATATAATGTTTAGACAAAAGCCTCAATCAGGAGATCCTGATATAGATAGTTACCTAGCTAAATGGTTTAACTTTTCGAATGTTATTGGAGCAATAGAAAACGTAAGTGGAATTGACTATTATACCACAAGAATGGATTATATTAGCCCTACTTACAATCTTAATAAAACATTTGATCCTTCACTTGTAAATTTTGATTCTTCGGTTGTTGGTATTAGAACTAACTCAAGTGGAAAATTAAAAGATGATTCCTACTTTGGTCGACATGAACTAGTAGAGTATTCAGACGCATACAATGACCCAACAATGGAAGAGTTATTAAATGATACTTCTCTTGCTAATAAAGTATGTGTAATCGATGAATCATATGCAAAATTTATGAGAGTGAATGATACAAATTTCGGAATAGGGTCAAATATATCGATATTCCCTCAGCTGTTCAATCCCTATCTAAACACTATAAATACGGGCATTTTAAATACAAGTACATTATTAAAAAATGGAACAGTTCAGGGTTTAACCTCAGATTTGACACTATCCGACAATGTTAATATGACTTTTACAAGTAATAAGACGTCATTAGAGCTAAATATCACTATCAATATGCTGCAATATCTGATGGTTAATCCTTTTTTCTTAAATCCTTATGATATCACAATAGAATCATCAGTTAATTCAACTATAGATTATCTTAATTTTGAAGTGTATAATTATAATACTAAACACTTTGATAATCTTGGAAATATTAGTAACCCGGTCGAAAAAAATCAAACTTTTATTTTTAATCAATATTATTCGGCGTTATCTTATATTGATCAAGCAACTAGTTCTTTAAAATTAAGAATAATAGGAGAAAATTCCACTTTTAATGATGATTATAGTTTAAATGTTGACAGGTTGAGTTTTAGGGTTAACTCTTCAGCATATCCTTTGGATCCTACTTATTGGCCGAATTATACTGTTGTTGGTATCATTAAAGACCCAACATTAGCCATTACTGAAAGAGCCATATGGAGTGCTGATGTTGAGAAATTAAATATTGTTGAATACACTAAAAATACTGTCTATATCAATTATGAGGATGCTAGAAATGACATATATCCAATGAATAAAGGTACCTTAACGAATGGTACTTTTGATGAAGTTACATCAGTTCTTATACACTGTAATAACATAGAAGAAATTGACACTATATATTATGATTTAAAACGAGAGCTTAATAACCTTAGTATTACTGAATTTGGAGATTTCACTGCTATTGATCTTAAGACCCCACTTTTAGAAACGAGAAGATATGTCTTTGATTGGTTTATTTGGATTAAGGAAGGATTTGATGATGAAGAAGTCTTAGAAGATTTAATCGAATATATAGAAGATCATGGATATATTGTCTTGTTTGGATTTACGAGAACGTTTGTCGAAGATATGTTTAAAGGCATGATTAATCTCATAGTAATGATCACTACTGGAGTCTTAACCTTTGCGGTAATAATCTCTATGATAGGATTAGCTCTACATAGTCTGCTTTCTACAATGGCTCGAAGAAGAGAAATTGGAATGCTTAGATCAATAGGGTTAAATAAAAAAGGTGTAATAAGAACAATTTCCGGAGAAACTATTATCATCTCATTACTAGGTGCGTTTATTGGTATCCTGGCAGGTCTTTTACAAGGATTTCTAATGGTATCTGCTGTTCCTGATACGGGACTTCTTGCGGTAACATTTACGATACCCTGGCTCACAATTGGAATCTTAATTGGAGTGACACTAGCAACTGCAATACTTAGTTCACGATATCCTTCAAGATGGGCAGCAAATATCAATATAATTGACGCCGTGAGAACAAGGTAGGTGAGTTAAGTGAAAATTAAAAGAAGAAGAAAACTTAGTGAAAGTGAGGGAAAGTCAAAAAAATCAAAAGCAAGTGATAGAATTTTCCAAAAAGCTACAGAAAAAATTGATCCAGACTTAGTGCTCGATGTAAGAAATCTGACAAAAATTTACCCCCTTGGTGATTATACGGTTACCGCTTTAAATAATGTAAATCTTCAGGTTAAAAAGGGAGAATTCATAGCGGTTGTTGGACCATCTGGTGCTGGGAAGACAACGCTTATAAATTGTCTTGGAGCACTTGACTTTCCAAATGAGGGTAAAATCATCTACAATATTGATGGGAAAGGAAGTGGTAGAGATATCACTAAAATGACCGATAAAGAACACAAAGAAATGCGACTGCACCAAATAGGATTAATTTTTCAATTCTATAATCTCTTTCCAATATTAACAGCATTCGAGAATGTAGAGCTTCCCCCTGTTTTAGCAGGTATATCTGAGAAAAAGCGTTATGAAAGAGTAAAAAGACTTCTTAAAATGGTTGGTCTTGAACACAGAATGGATCATTTACCCACTCAAATGTCTGGAGGAGAGCAACAACGAGTTACAGTAGCTAGATCAATGTCAAATGAGCCCTTAATATTATTAGCGGATGAACCTACTGGCGAGCTTGATACGGAAACCACGACGCAAATAATCGAAATCTTCCTCAAATTTAAAGATCTGGGGCAAAGTATATTGATGGTAACACACAACCATAGAATTGCTGAAATTGCCGATAGAATTCTAACTCTTACTGATGGAGAGATCGTTGAAGAAAGAAAAGGTGGAAAATCTTTAAGAGAAATATGGTATGACTAAATTTGGAGGAATTATACAATGAAATTGAAAAAGAAAAAGATAGAAGATAGAAAAGTAAATAAAGACGAGGGAAAGTATACTCCGGATTCAGATTCAATGATACAAGTTTTTAATTTATCAAAAGTGTATCAGATGGGTGAATTTGAAGTCCGCGCTTTAGATGGAGTAAACATGAAAATAAGCAAGGGAGAGTTTGTATCAGTGATGGGTCCCTCTGGATCTGGAAAAACTACACTTCTTAACATGATCGGAGCTCTTGATAATCCTTCCAACGGCGCAGTTTTTGTTAATAGAATCAATGTGGCACATATGGATGATGAACAGCAGACTAATCTTAGACTTAGAAGCATCGGATTTATTTTTCAATTCTATAATTTGGTTCCTGTGTTAACTGCTTATGAAAATGTGGAACTTCCGATGGTCTTTGCAGAAGAACCTGAAGAAAACAGACGAAAAAAAGCGATTAAATTCCTTGAACTCGTAGGGTTAGAAAGACAAATGGATCATCTTCCCGCCGAACTTTCTGGTGGGGAGCAACAGAGGGTTGCAATCGCACGATCACTTGCAAATGGGCCTTCATTAGTAATCGCAGACGAGCCAACTGGTGAATTAGATACAAAAATGGGTAGAGAAATTGTAAATATTCTCCAAGATTTAAACAAAGAACTAAATCAAACAATCTTAATGGTTACTCACGATCCTGCTATAGGAAAATTAGCTGAAAGATTATTAAGAATGAGAGATGGCAAAATAGTAGACGAAATTAAATTATAAATTATTTTTTTATTTTTACTTTATTTTAAAATTACCAGATATTAAGTTTTAATAGAAATTTTTTCTGCTTTTCAATTATTTTCATCTATAATTAAAAGAAATGGTAGGTCATAAAGCACTTATTTAACTTTATATTGGTCTTTGAGAAAATCAATGACAAAATCTTTTACTGATCCCCGATCAGGTAAAGTTGCTATCATTCCATATAAAGCAGCTGC